>CANQVW010000091.1 GCA_947627395.1 uncultured Bacilli bacterium
CTGTGGATGTTCCTGATTCGATAACATCGGTATATAAGGTTCCTTGGGCCAAAAAGTCGAAAGTACCTAATTTTTTAGATTCATCTTCAAATACATAAATGAATTCATTTCCAATGATTTTTCTTTTTTGTTCAGGATCTGTAACTCCTTTTAATTTACTTAAGAAACGATCTCCTGCTTGAATTCTAATCACGTTCATATGAAAAGTTTTAGAGAAAACTTCCATAACTTCATCTCCTTCATTTTTACGAAGAAGCCCGTTATCCACAAACATACAGGTTAATTGGTTTCCGATGGCTTTATGAATTAGAACAGCTGCAACACTAGAATCGACTCCACCAGACAATCCACATAAAACTTTTTTATCTTTTACTTTTTCTTTGATTTTTTCAATTTGGAATTCAATATAATTGGACATTTTCCATTCATGATTTGCATGACAAATTTTAAAAACAAAATTATTTAAGATTTGATTTCCAAATTCTGTATTTCTAACTTCTGGATGAAATTGAACTCCATACATTTGTTTTTCTTTGTTTTCAAAGGAAGCAATAGGGCATGTTTTTGTCTTCCCAATACAAGTAAAACCTTGAGGTAGGGAAGTTACTTTATCTCCATGGCTCATCCAAACATTTTGTTCTTGCGGTAAATTTGAGAAAAGTAAGGAGGAAGTATCAACCTCTATAGAAGATCCTCCATATTCTCTTTCTGTTGCTTTTTCGATCGTGCCCTTAAAAACTTTTGCCATCAATTGCATTCCATAACAAATACCTAAAACAGGAATTCCTAAAGTAAATATTTCTGGATCACAAGAAAAGGAATGATCATCATAAACACTATTGGGTCCACCACTTAAAACGATTCCTTTTAAATTTTCTATTTTCTTGATTTCTTCGATGGATATTTTGTGACTTTTTAGTTCACTGTAGACACCCATTTCACGAATACGTCTTGCAATCAACTGATTGTATTGACTTCCGAAATCTAATACTAATATTTGATCATACTTTTTCATTTTTTATTCCTTATTTTGAATAGTTTGGTGCTTCCGTTGTAATATCAATATCGTGAGGATGACTTTCTGTTAATCCTGCATTTGTAATGCGAATAAACTTGGATGTACTTTGTAATGATTCAATATCTTTAGCACCACAATAACCCATTCCCGAGCGAAGACCTCCACATAATTGGTAAACTGTATCAGCAAGTTCCCCTTTATAGGCTACACGTCCTTCAATACCTTCTGGTACTAATTTTCTAGCTTCTGTTTTTCCTTGGAAATAACGATCACCAGAACCACGTTTCATAGCGGCAAGAGAACCCATTCCAACATAAATCTTGAAACGACGCCCTTGGAAAATGACTTCTTCTCCTGGAGATTCTTTACAACCTGCAAGCAAAGATCCAAGCATAACAACATCTGCACCTGCAGCTAATGCTTTCACAATATCGCCAGATAGTTTAATTCCTCCATCAGCAATGACACATGCTCCCACTTTTTTACAGTATTCAGCCACCTCAGCAATTGCGGTAATTTGCGGAACACCTACTCCAGCAACAACACGTGTTGTGCAAATACTTCCAGGACCGATACCGACTTTTACAGTGTTTGCCCCTGCATCAATTAAGTCTTTTGCAGCTTCTTTGGTAACAATATTTCCAGCAACAATATCTAGTAATGGATATTTTTGACGAATTTGGCGAACAGCTTCAATAATTCCACGACTGTGTCCATGAGCAGAATCAAGAGCAATCACATCAACTCCTGCTTTCACTAAAGCATCCACCCTTTCCATCATGTTGCTAGCAACTCCAACTGCAGCTCCAACGCGTAAACGACCTTTGGAATCTTTACATGCATCCGGATATTGAACAACATTATCGATATCTTTACTGGTAATCAATCCTACTAAATGATTTTCATCATCTGTAATTAATAATTTTTCAATACGATGTTTCCATAATATTTTCTTAGCTTCTTCTAAAGATGTTCCTGGTCTTGCCGTAATGAGTTTATCTTTTGTCATCACCTTTGAAACAGGGGTATCATCCACGTCAATATATTTTAAGTCACGATTGGTAATAATTCCAAGTACCTTACGATTTTCATCAATAACAGGTAGTCCACCAATTTTATATGTGGAAAGAAGTTTTTCGGCTTCTTTAACAGTAGAGGTTGGATTTAAAGTAACTGGATTTAAAATCATGCCACTTTCACTTCTTTTAACCAAGTCAACTTGAGTTGCTTGATCTTCAATGGACATGTTTTTATGAATGAATCCAAGTCCCCCTTGTCTTGCCAAGGCAATTGCAAGTTTATATTCTGTAACAGTATCCATAGCAGCAGAAACAATTGGAATATTTAATTCAATATTTTGTGTTAATTTTGTTTTTAAACTCACTTGATTAGGTAAAACATCCGATTTTTGCGGAACCAATAATACATCATCAAAGGTTAATCCTAAACCAACAATACGATCTTCTAAACTCATTTTCTTACCTCGATTACTTTTCCTTCCACTCATATTTACCTTATTATAATCTAATATAGAAAGAATGTCAATATGAAAAAGATTTCTAAAATAGAGTTTTAAAAGACTAAAAATAAAGTTAACAATCCTAAAAATAAGATTATTAAGCATATTTAACTATAATAAAACACTTTTTCAACACTTTTTTACATTTTGAAAAATATATAGATTATGTTAACTGTTCATAATACGACGGATGATTTTTTTTTTTAAATAAAGACGAATCCATATAGAAATAAGATAGATTCGTCCTTAATTATTCATATAATATTGCTAGGTCCTCTTTTCCTAAAAAGACAGGAAAAATAGAAAAACTTTGTTCGTACTCTTGCGTATCCAACCATAAAATAGTTATTTTAGGATGTAAGATAGCATCTTTTAAAAAGAGACGAACTCTTTTAGAAAAACAAATTTCTTCAATAGATAATACTTCTTTTTCGCATTTTTCTTGAATCGGAAATAAATACATGTTTTGATAGCCAATTTTTATGATTTCATCTTCTTGATAATAAGTGCAATGGTGACAAGAATATATTTTAAACAATTCAAAGATACTTCGGTTGGTTTTTTTGATACAATCCGCTCTCATAAAGTATCACCCTACTTTATATTATCTTTATCTTTAAATTTTTACTTTATTGATTTTGAAAAACTTCTCCTGGATAAGCTCTTGAAGTCGTGAAGTAATATGAAATAGAATCTGCTTCATGAATAAATTCATATTTCCCCTCATTGACTTGATCAATAAACTTCATCACAACGCAAGATGGAATGGCATATCCTAAACTTTCACTTGATTCAGCCGTAATAATTTTGAATGAATTAATTCCTAAAATAGCTCCATAACGATTGGCCAGAGGGCCTCCACTATTTCCAGTATTAATGGCTGCATCGGTTTGAATGGCTAATACAAGGTTAGAACCACTTTGAAAATGACGAACAGGAGCACTAATTACACCTTGGGTAATTGATATTCCATATCCATTGGCATTTCCAATGACAATTGCTGTTTCACCATAATATAGTTTTACAGCTGTATCCTTTTTATATTCCTCGCTATCTGGATCTGTCATCGCAAAGAATGTTCCATAAACAACATTATCAATGTTTGTAGTATCCATTTTTAAAATTGCTAAATCCAATTGTGTATCATAGCAAATGACATTCGCTTTAAAACGAGCATCACTATCTGCATAATGAACAGAAATATCCCAATCTTTATAGACCAAGTTATTGTAACTAGATTCATTTTCTAAAGTTACTACATGAGCATTGGTCATAATGTAACCTTCTTCATTAATAATTAATCCTGTAGCTAAACAACTTTGGGAGCTTGAAACAACTCTACTTTGACCACCACCAAAGAATCCTCCATAAATTTGTGTATATTGAAAAGAAATGGTACATTCAATTTCTAATGTTGCAGGCATAACAATGTTAGCAACTGTAGTTGCTACATCTGTATCATTGATTTCAGTATAAGGTTCAACTGTATTTAAATCAAGTCCATACTTTGCATCAATGGTTCCTCCCTTTTCCTTAAATTCTTGAAAGGAACATCCAGAAAGTAAAAACAAGCAAAACAAAACTATAAAACAAATTTTTATCTTTTTCATTTTAACCTCCATCATGAACTCTATAATCATTATTATACACCTTTTACTTTATTTTATCTTAAAAAGAGATGAAAAATCATCTCTTCCTTAACCACAAACAATATTAACCAATTTATTAGGTACAACAATCATTTTTTTAATTTCACCATTTAAAAACATTTTTGCTTTTTCATTATTTAAAGCTAACTGTTTTAATATTTCTTGATTGCTGTCTTTTTCAACTTCTACTTTATCACGAATTTTTCCATTGACTTGAATAATGATGGTCACTGTTTGTTCTTTTGTTTTTTCTTCATCAAAAGTTGGCCAAGAATCATAGGCCATGGTATGATGATTTCCTAAAACAATTTCATTTAATTCTTCTGTGATATGAGGAGCAATTGGATTTAAAAGTCTTAAAAATCCTTCTAAATATGATTTAGGTACATTTGAATGTTTATAACATTCATTTACAAAAATCATCATTTGAGAAATAGCTGTATTAAAATGAAGTTGTTCATAATCTTCTGTCACTTTTTTAACAGTTTGATGATATATTTTTTCTAATTCTTTGTTTTCATCAACAATTTGAGCGACTTCTGTATAAAGACGATACACTCTTTCTAAGAATCTTCTTGGTCCACCCACACCCTCAGTTGACCAAGGTTTGGTTGCATCTAATGGTCCCATAAACATTTCATACATTCTAAGGGTGTCTGCTCCATACTCTTTCACAACGTCATCAGGATTAATCACATTACCTCGAGATTTACTCATTTTTTCGCCATCTTCTCCTAAGATAATTCCTTGATTAAATAATTTTTGGAAAGGTTCCTTAGAGGTTACAACACCACAATCATATAAAACTTTATGCCAAAATCTTGCATATAAAAGGTGTAATACTGCATGTTCAGCTCCTCCTATATAAAGATCAACAGGCAACCATTGATTAATTTTCTTTTGTACTTTTGGGTCACTTAACTCTAAATATCCATCAACATCTTTTAGTAAGTAACCAATGTAATACCAACAAGATCCTGCCCATTGTGGCATAGTGTTGGTTTCACGATGTCCATGAACTCCATCTTTACGTACGACTTCTAACCATTCTTTTGCATTGGCTAGTGGACTTTCTCCTGTTGAACTTAGAGATATTTTTTCTAACTTTGGTAGTTCTAATGGTAAATCTTTTTCTTGTAATACTTCAACAGTACCATCATCCCAGAAAATGACTGGGAAAGGTTCACCCCAATATCTTTGACGACTAAAAATCCAATCACGTAATTTATAATTCACATCACGATATCCGATTCTTTTTTCTTCTAAGAAGTCTAACATTTTTTGAATAGCATCTTCTTTATTTAAGCCATTTAAGAAATCAGAATGGATATGAAGACCATCTTTAGTCATAGCCCCTTGGGACATATCTCCTTCTAGGACTTGAATGATGTCAATACCAAATTTTTTCGCAAAATCATAATCACGCTCATCATGAGCTGGTACAGCCATAATAGCACCAGTTCCATAACTAATTAAAACATAATCAGCAATCCAAATTGGAATTTCTTTTCCATTGACTGGATTGATAGCATAAGCACCTGTAAAGACACCTGTTTTATCTTTGTTTAAATCGGTACGATCTAAATCTGTTTTACTTTTAGCAAAATCAATGTATTGAAGAACTTCTTTTCTTTGTTTTTCTGTCGTTATTTCTAAAACTAATGGATGTTCTGGAGAAAGAACGCAATACGTTGCGCCAAATAAAGTATCACATCTTGTTGTAAATACCTCGAAAGATTGATTAGAATGAGCTACTTGGAAAGTAATTTTTGCACCAACACTTTTGCCAATCCAATTTCTTTGCATATCTTTTACAGATTCAGGCCAATCTAACAAATCTAAATCTTCTAATAATCTTTCCGCATATTTAGTGATTTTAAGTACCCATTGTTTCATGGGTTTTTTGATGACTGGAAAATGTCCACGCTCACTCACCATATGACCATTTTCATTGAGTACTTCTTCATTTGCTAATACGGTACCTAATTTTTCGCACCAATTCACTTCAATATTTTTTATTTCCGCAAGTCCTTTTTCATACAGTTTTGTGAATATCCATTGTGTCCATTTGTAATATTTTGGATCACAAGTTGCTATTTCACGATCCCAATCGTAAGATAAACCTAAAAAGGAAAGTTGATTCTTAAAAACTTGAATATTTTTATTGGTAAAATCTCTAGGGTCATGACCTGTTTGAATTGCATATTGTTCAGCAGGAAGTCCAAATGCATCCCATCCCATTGGGTGCATT
>CANQVW010000092.1 GCA_947627395.1 uncultured Bacilli bacterium
TATGATTCTATGGTTCGTATGGCACAAGATTTTAGTTATCGTTATCCATTGGTAGATGGTCATGGAAACTTTGGCTCTATTGATGGGGATGGTGCAGCTGCGATGCGTTACACAGAAGCAAGAATGAGTAAAATATCCATGGAACTCTTAAAGGATCTAAATAAGAATACGGTAAACTTTGTGGATAACTATGATGGCTCAGAACAAGAACCTGAAGTTCTTCCTTGCAAATTTCCCAACATATTAGTGAATGGTGCTATGGGAATTGCTGTTGGTATGGCAACCAATATTCCTCCACATAACCTTGTGGAAGTGATTGATGGAATATTAGCGTTAATTAAATATCCAGATATCTCTATTGAAGGACTAATGAATTACATTAAAGGTCCTGACTTTCCAACAGGCGGATGCATTATGGGGCTAAGTCAAGTTCGTAAAGCATACATGACTGGAAACGGGGCTATTACTGTCCGTGCAAAATGTGAAATCAAAGAACTTGAGAAAGGAAGAAATGCCATTATTGTTTATGAAATTCCTTATCAAGTAAATAAAACAAGATTATTAGAAAGAATTGCGGAAACAGTTCGTGATAAATTAATTGATGGAATTACTTCCATGGAAGATCATTCTACCATGAAGGGAATTAAAATTGTTATTGGATTACGTCGTGATACCAATGCCAATGTTATACTAAATAATTTATATAAACATACACAACTTCAATCTACTTTTGGAATTAATATGCTTGCTTTAGTCAAAGGACAACCCAAAGTATTAAACTTAAAAGAAGTTTTGGAATGTTATTTAGAACATCAATTAGAAGTATTAACAAGACGTGTACAATTTGACCTAGAAAAAGCAGAAGCAAGAGCACATATCTTGGAAGGTTTATTAATTGCTCTTAGTGATATCGATGCTGTTATTGAATTAATTAAACGTTCTAAAACACCAGAAGATGCACAAGAAGGATTGATGACTAATTTCCATTTAACCGAATTACAAGCAAAAGCTATTCTTGATATGCGTTTACAACGTTTAACAGGTCTAGAAGTGGACAAAATAAAAGAAGAATATGCGGAATTAAAGAAAAATATTCAAGAGTATAAAGAAATTCTAAAGAGTCACGAAAGAAAACTAGAAATCATTGTTTCTGAATTAACAGAAATGAAAACAAAGTATGGAGATGAACGTCGCAGTGAAATTAGTTTAAGTGATGAATTAGATATTGAAGATGAAGATTTAATTCCTGTAGAAGATGTCATTATTACCGTTACCGCAAAGGGATACGTAAAACGTATGACGGTAGATACATATCGTGCACAAAACCGTGGTGGTAAAGGAATTACCGGAGCAAAAATCGTTGACGATGATTTTATTGAAAGAGTTTTGTTTACTTCAAGTCATGATACTCTTTTATTCTTTAGTAATTTTGGAAAAATATATCGCTTAAGAGCGTTCCAAATTCCTTACGCTTCAAGAATGACAAAAGGTTTACCAATTGTCAATTTATTAAACTTTGAAGAAGGAGAAAAACTAGCTGCTGTATTAAACATTGATGAAAAATCAGATAAAGAAGGATTCTTTGTTTTTGCAACACGCCAAGGAATTGTGAAAAAGACAGAACTAGCTGCTTTTAAAAATATTCGTACCAATGGTATCAAAGCCATTTTACTAAATGAAGGCGATGAATTATTCCAAGTTGCTTTAACTGATGGTGAAAAAGATATTATTTTGGGAGCATCTAATGGTAAAGCCATTCGTTTCAGCGAAAGCGATATTCGACCAATGGGAAGAATTTCCGCAGGTGTTCGCGGTATTAAAGTTTCTGGAAAAGATAAAGTTGTAGGTATGGCAATTATCAATACCGATGGAGATGAAATTGTCATCGTAACCGATAAAGGTTATGGAAAGAGAACCAATGTAGATGCATTTAGAGTTCAAGTTCGTGGTGGTAAGGGTGTTAAAGCTTTAAATCTAACTGCAAAAAATGGAAATCTTGCTTCCTTGCTTACAGTAAGAGGAGATGAGGATTTGATGATTGTAACCGATAAGGGAATGATTATCAGGACTCATTTAGATCAAATTTTAACAATTGGACGTGATACACAAGGTGTACGTGTCATTATGTTAAATGAAGGTCAAAGTGTTGCTAATATTGCGATTGTTCCTCGTGATGAAGATGAAGTTGAAGGAGAATTTGATGATGATCAAATTTATAAAGATGAATATGAATTGGATTTAGATTATCAATTCATGGATGAAGAAGATTCAGATAAAGAATAAAACCTATGAAAAGAAATAGTAGAAAGAAAAGACTTTTTTAGAGAGTTAATGGTTGGTGAAAATTAACAAGTATTTCTTTTGAATCCATCTTTGAGGTGGAACAGTATGTTCCCGGTGTATACCGTTATCAATAATTAAGAAAGAAAACTATTTTTCTTTGAAAAAGGGTGGCACCACGAAAAAATTCGTCCCTTACATATAAGACATATTCATGCCTTTTATGAAGGGATTTTTTTATTGAAAGGAGAAAACATGTTAGATATTAAATTTGTTAGGAAAAATCCTGAAATAGTAAAAGAAAACATTCGCAAAAAATTTCAGGATCATAAATTACCACTTGTTGATGAAGTGATTCGTTTAGATGAAAAAATAAGAGAAGATAAACAAGTAGGAGACCAACTTAGAGCCAAGAGAAATACAATGAGTTCAAATATTGGTCAATATATGAGAGAAAAAAAAATTGATGAAGCTAATCAAATGAAAGCTGAAGTTCAAAAAATCAATCAAGAATTAGAAGGATTAGAAAAAGAGGAAGAGGAATTATCAGAAAAATTGAAGAAAATAATGATGACAATTCCCAATATTATTGATCCTTCTGTTCCTATTGGGAAAGATGATAGTCAGAATGTGGAAATTGAAAGATTTTTAGAACCAAAAGTTCCTGATTTTGAAATTCCGTATCATGTGGATATATTAGAAAAAGTGAAAGGAATTGATTTAGATAGTGCAAGAAAAGTTGCAGGAAATGGATTCTATTATTTAACAGGAAATATCGCAAGACTTCATTCCGCTGTTATAACTTATGCTAGAGACTTTATGATCAATAAAGGATTTACCTATTGTATTCCGCCTTTTATGATTCGTAGCAATGTTGTTACAGGGGTTATGAGCTTTGATGAGATGGATGCGATGATGTATAAAATTGAAGGAGAAGATTTATATTTAATTGGGACAAGCGAACATTCCATGATAGGTAAATTTATTGATACTATTTTAAATAAAGAAGATCTTCCGTATACATTAACAAGCTATTCCCCATGTTTTCGTAAAGAAAAGGGAGCTCACGGTATTGAGGAAAGAGGAATTTATCGTATTCACCAATTTGAAAAACAAGAAATGATTGTTGTTTGTGAACCAGAAGAATCTAAAGCATGGTTTGAAAAATTGTATCATTATACCGTTGAACTATTCACAAGTATGCTAATTCCTGTTCGTACTTTAGAATGTTGCAGTGGAGATTTAGCTGATTTAAAAGTTAAGAGTATCGACGTTGAAGCGTGGAGTCCAAGGCAAAAGAAATATTTTGAAGTTGGAAGCTGCTCTAATTTAGGAGATGCCCAAGCAAGAAGATTGGGTATTAGAATAAAGGGTGAAAAAGAAAATTATTTTGCGCATACACTAAATAATACTGTTGTTGCTCCTCCAAGAATGTTAATTGCATTTATTGAAAATCACCTTCAAAAAGATGGAAGCATTGAAATACCTGAAGTTCTTCGCCCATATATGGGTGGTCTTAAGGAAATAAGACCATGAAATATTGTGCAAAATGTGGAAATGAAATAGAAGACGGGAGTTTATTCTGTACGAACTGTGGTCATTCCACGAACTCTTCATGTCTTAAAACTGTCTTGCTTGTGGTAACAGCTATATCAACATTACTCAATGTCATTATGTTTCATATATCGCTGGCTATCATTCAAACCATTTTTGCAATTGCTTCTACTATTATCAGTGTTTTAGTATTAAGAAAAGATAAAAGAACTTTAAGTTATATTTGTTTTTTCCTAGGAATCGCGAATTTATTATGTAGTATTTTATGGATTACATATATATAAAAATAACAAAAGAGTATAATTATGATATCTAATTATACTCTTTTAATATAGAAGTAATTTTTTCTTTTACTTCTTTAAATTGTTCCTCAGTTAAATGATGTCCCTTGAAAGCAAAGGTATTTCCATCGTTTGCTACTCTAGGTATGATATGGATATGGAAATGTTCAACTTCTTGACCAGCTACAGAACCATTGTTATTTAAAATATTACATCCTTCAACGTTCATTGCTTTTGAAATTGCTTTTGCAAGACGACAAGTGACTTCAAATAATTTTCCAGCAGTCGCCTCATCTAATTCATAAATGTTTTTTACGTGTTGTTTGGGTATTACTAATGTATGTCCAACACCAGCTTGTGCTAAATCTAGAAAAGCATAGCAATCTACATCCTCATATATTTTATAAGAAGGAATACTTTTCTTTGCTATTTCACAAAAGATACACATTTTATCATCTCCTTTTTATATCTAACTGTATTGTATCAAAAAGATTTTAAAAAAGCAAATAAAAAGAAGTAGAATCTTATGATCCCGCTTCTTTTCTTGCATATGGATAGTCGTAATCAATAGGTTCATCGAAGGTTACATAGCACAAATAAATTGTTAGAAGAACATATCTCATCTCAGATTGCAAATCTTTAATGATAATATGGTCTTTTCCCGCAGCCAAAACAGTACCTTTAAATACCTTTGATCCCCACTGACTTCCCTCAAAATTCATGTACACAGTTGCTACTTTTCCAATATTCATTCGTAATATGTTTTCCACAAACGATTGTTCTGGAATTCTTTCTTGCCAAGGTGAAGAAGATTGATTTTGTTGATTCATATATGCGTTCATATAAGCATAGGGATTATCCGCATATACATATTGTGGATACATAGGTTGTTGATAAAATCCTTGATTAAAAGAATTACCATAAGGGAAAAAAGGTTGTTGATAATAATTATTGTAATTCATGAATCCTCCTAATAACAATTTTCACTATCTAACGGAGCATAGAAACAATGGGATTTATATTTTCCTGTGTTCCATTGTCCCCACCATTGTGCTTGGCAGCCTTGATCAGTAGCATAAAACCATAATGCCTTATTAGCTGGAGAAAATTGTTCCCCTGCAATGCATCTTTTTGCAAGTTTAATATCAACAGATCTTGCTGCTTGATAAAAATATCCATACATAGTTGATTCAAATCCACCAGGTCTTTGATAGACCATTTGTGTTATACTTGTAATATGAATAAAATCAAGACATTTTGCACGTACTCTGTTGATCCCAACATTTCCAACTAAAAGCATTCCCATTTGACCTTCTCCTTCAGCTTCAGCACGCATCAGTCTTGCTAATAATTTTACTTCCTCATCGTTATAACGAACAACTGCCATAATCATCTCCTAGTAAATCATATGATAAAAACAAAAAAATATGAATGAATATATATAAAATTTTTTTAAAATATGATATGATATATTTATGAAGAAATAAATTGAAAGGAAGAATGAGTTATGAGCCATTTTCGTTTTATCCATTGTGCAGACTTGCATTTAGGTTGTACTCCAGCAAGAATTGAAGAACGTTTTTATGATTTCTTTCTATCCTTTTCTCATTTGGTAGACTATGCCATTGAACATAAGGCTTCTTATATTGTCATTAGTGGAGATTTTTTTCATTTAAAGGTAATTAATCCTAAAACATTATCTGAGACCGTGAAAATATTAGATAGAATAAAGCAAGCAGGAATTAAGGTTTTCGTGATTGAAGGAAATCATGATAAAGCTTTTTATGTTGATGAAGAATCCTGGCTAGTTCATTTACATAATAGAGGATACATCTTTCTTCTTTCACATTCTATAGTAGAGGGAAAAATAGAGCTAAATCCATATAAAGAAAGTGGGGCCATATATGAAGATGAAAATGTTCGCATTATTGGTGTTGGATATTTAGGTGCATCCACTGAAAAATATTTAAAAGATATTAAAAAAATGATTAAGAAAAAGGATAAATTTACAATTTTGATGCTTCATGCAGCAATAAACCGTTTATGTGGACAAGATATGGGAGATGTTACAAAAGATTTAATAGATTGTTTTAAAAAAAATGTAGATTATATTGCTTTAGGACATATTCATAATCGATATGAGTATGATGATTTTTGCTATAACCCTGGAGCATTAGAAAATATTCGTCTGCATGATGCCTATAGAAAAGGTGTAAAAGGATTTTATGTTGTTGAAGTAGAGGATATGAAAAAACAAGTTACCTATGT
>CANQVW010000093.1 GCA_947627395.1 uncultured Bacilli bacterium
CTCGTCATTGCCATTCATCAATCCTTTGGTGGAATTCACCTTCTTGTATTTTTGTTTACTTTTTTGGGATTGTTTGCTTTAGGAAATTTAGTAGGAGCTTTTTTGAGGAAAAAAGAGTATTTATTACTACTTCCTGTCTTACTATTCCTCCTTTTAACAATTTTTTTACATATTCCCCTAGAAAAGATTGTTTTCGAATATTCTAAATCTATGTTACAGTCTTTTTCTGTCGATAACTCTTATGTACTTCCTTCTTTAGGATATATTCTTCTATTTTTAGGAATTGGAATTGGTGCAACCATTTTAAGTTACATCCAATATTACTTCTTAAACGTAACAAAGGCCTACAAAGCGTAGGCCATTTTTTTATAAATCTGTTATTTTTTTGCCAATCATCTTTTCTGGATCTTGGTTGACATTGTTCTTCAACACTTTAAAAAAGACATGACTAGCAAGAACACTATCGTATTCACAAACACCACTCACACCTAAAACATCACCTTGCATCACTTGATCACCAACTTTTACTTTACTGCTGGTTAAGCTTCCGTATTCAGTATAGATATCATTTTCATGTTTTAATGTGATGACAACACCATAAATAGGACTTTCATCAACACGAACGACTTCCCCACTTAAACTAGCAATGACATTGAATTGACCTTTATCAGGACTCATGTAAGCAACACCATTACTAATGTAGTATGTTTTTTCAAATTGAATAACAGCTAATTCTTGATCTTCAGTGGTGGAACTTGCATCGTAAAATTTACGTACAACTTGGTAATCACCTCTTAATGGAAGTACAAAACTTTCTTTTTCAATCGGTGCAGGTGGATTTGGTTGATTTTCTTCTGGGTCTTTATTCTCTTCTTTATCTTGATCACTTGGATCAGATGGAAGTACTGGATCATTCGGTTGTGGTTTATCTTTTGAAGATGCAATACTTAAAGAAATAAAAAAGACAGCAAAAACTAAAACAAGCAAAGCAATAAATACAACTCTTTGTATTTGTTCTTTGGTAAATCTTTTTATCCAATTTTTCATTCAAATCACCTCAACATTATTATTTACAAGGCAATTTTTTTTATACATTTGTTATGAAAGAAAAATAAAAAAAGATTTTCTATTCATTTGAATCAAGGAATAAAGGCAAAAATTCTTTCTAAAACAGTCGTGAAAGCACTCGCGAATAAAAATGCAAGAACAACACTTAAAATAAGGATTAATATTTTATATTCTCTTCCTTTTCCTCGGTGAACTATTTTTTCATAATCTAAACTTTGTAAAGATTGATAACATAAATAAATCATAGGAATAAAGATGACAAAAAACCAAATAGAGATGACTATTTCTTTCATTTCTTACATTTCTCCTTTTATTTACTTATTAAATATTTCCTATTATTAAAGATGAAAATCAATAATTGAAGGGGGTTATATCTTCTCTTTTTATTCATTATAGCATTTTTTTTTAAAATTGTAAAATGAATTTTCACTTGAAGAATGATTTTCATTTGTGCTATAATGAGAGTATGAGGTGAACATCATGAATGAAATTGAACAATTAAAACAAATCCTAAATTCATCATCAAACATTGTTTTCTTTGGCGGTGCAGGGGTATCTACTGAAAGTAACATTCCAGATTTTAGAAGTGAAAAGGGGATTTACAATCAAAATAAATACCCCTATCCAGCTGAAGAGATGCTTTCAAGAACCTTTTTTATAAATCATAAAAAAATGTTTTATGATTTCTATTTACATGAAATGATACATCTTCATGCCAAACCGAATCCTGCTCATATCGCTCTTGTGAAGCTAGAACAAATAGGTAAATTAAAAACCATTATTACGCAAAATATTGATGGCTTACATCAAATGGCAGGAAGTAAACATGTCTTAGAATTACATGGAAGTACAAAAAGAAATCATTGTATGAAATGTCATCGTTTCTATCATGAAAAAGAAATGTTGGAATATCAAGGAATATGTCCTATTTGCCATGATTATATTGAACCTGATGTGGTTTTATATGAAGATCCATTAGATGAAGATATCATTCAACAAGCTATTCATGCAATTCAATGTTGTGATACTTTAATTGTGGGTGGAACTTCTTTAAATGTATATCCAGCAGCAATGTACATTCGTCTCTTTCGTGGAAAGAACCTTATACTCATCAATTTAAGCTCAACACCTTATGATCAACTTGCAACACTTATCATTCATCAACCAATTGGACAAATTTTAGAAAAAGCAACAGAGGATTTATCATGAGCGAATTTTTTCAACTAAAACCCATCCCTACAGCCGAACAAGCATTGCGTTGGATGGAGCATTATCTTTTAATTTCTAAACCAATCGGTTCATCGCCTATACTTTATGCATTGAGTAAAAATAACATTTTAGTCATTAATTCAACAAGAAAATATTATATTTCAAAAGATGATTTTATTCGTGATTTTTCCCTATCTTCCTATTATATATATAAGAATTTAGACGAAATAGAAATTGATCAAGAATTTAGAAAATTAAGACAATAAAGATAAAATATATGGGAATCCTTTTCATGAAAGAATCGCAATAAATCCCTTTATTATTTTGTCATTTTATGCTATAATACTTTAAGAAATACAAAACAAGGAGAGTGAAGTATGAGCAAATCATTAATCGTATTAGGTAGTCAGTGGGGTGATGAAGGAAAAGGTAAAATCACCAATTACTATAGTGAAAGAGCTGATGTTGTTGTTCGCTACCAAGGTGGAAACAACGCAGGGCACACCATTGTTTTCAATCATCAAACCTATAAATTACGTTCTATCCCTTCTGGTGTTTTTAATCCAAAAATTAAAAATATCTTAGGTCATGGTATGGTCATTAATCCTAAAAGTGTCATCACAGAAATCAATAGTTTAAAAGAACTTGGATTTGAATGTCATAATATTTATATCAGTGATCGCGCTCATGTTCTTTTTGATTACCATATTGAAATCGACAAATTAAATGAAGAAGCTTTAAAAGAAAAGAAAATAGGAACGACTAAAAATGGAATTGGACCTGCATATTATGATAAAGTTGCCCGTGTTGGCATTCGTATGTGTGATTTTGTTAGTTCTGATTTTAAAGAAATTTATCGCTTTACTTTAGAAAAGAAAAATATTCAAATAAAGGAAATGGGGGGTACACCTATTGATTTTGAAAGTTCTTATCAAGAATATCAAAAAGTAGCAGATACACTTCGTCCATTTGTTTGTGATACGATAGATTTATTAAAGCAAGAAAGAAAAGCTGGAAAAAAGATTTTGTTTGAAGGGGCACAAGGGGCTTTATTAGATGTTGATTTTGGAAGTTATCCTTATGTCACTTCCTCTAATCCTTCGAGTGGTGGAGCTTTATGTGGTTCTGGTATTGGAATGAATCATATTGAAGAAGCCATTGGTATTGTGAAAGCTTATACGACAAGAGTTGGTTCTGGTGCTTTTCCTACTGAATTTGAAGATGAGACAAGTCATTACATTCGTGAAAAAGCTCATGAATATGGAACCGTAACCAAACGTCCAAGAAGAATTGGTTGGTTAGACTTAGTTGCTTTGAATTATAGTGCTACCATCAATGGTTTAACTGGAATCTTTTTAACTTTGATTGACATTTTAAGTGGTTTAAAAGAAATCAAAGTTTGCACTTCTTATCAATTAAATGGTAAAGAAATTACAACCATTCCTGCCAAGGATAGTGATTTTGCTTGCTGTGTTCCTCAATTTAAAACACTTCCTGGTTGGGAAGAAGATTTAAGTCACGTAACTTGTTTTGATGAATTACCAGAAAATGCAAAGAAATATATTGAATTCATTGAAAATTATGTTGGAATTGATGTCATTGGATTTTCCGTCGGTGCTGATAAAAATCAAACCGTTATTCGTAAAGAAGTATTTTAAAAAAGACATATCACACTTATTTCGTGTGGTATGCTTTTTTATAGTCGGTCTAAATAAGTATAAATAAAAAATTTGTGATGTTCCATCATATTTTTAATTTCTTCAATCGTGGCGTATCGAACGTTACTTACCTCTTCCTCTTGAAGTTTTACTTTTGATAAATCAATATCTATTTCATATAAATAAGTTTGACACCAATAAGATTGTCCATCTTCTTCATATAAACTACAATCAAAAGGTATTTCTTTCTTGTCGGATAAATCAATTCCAATTTCTTCTTTTACTTCGCGAATACAAGCTTCAAGGGGAGTTTCGTCTGCCATTACGTTTCCACAAGGTGTACACCAAAAATAAGGATAACTGGTTTTAGAAGACCGTTCTTCAATCAAATACTTTCTTTCACAATTTCTAAGCCAAACATGAACAATAAAATGATACTCTCCATTTTGAAGTCTTGTTCCTTTTAAAACTTTTTTACCTGTTCTTTTTTGATGTTGATCGTAGATATCCCAATATTCCATTTTTATTTTTCCTTTTTTTCTTATATTATACTTAAATTGGTTATTTTTCTCAACAAAAAAAGCAAAAAAAGCATTAACAATTTTGCTATAAAATGTTATAATATATTAGAAAACGTTTTATCATGGAGGATAAATATGAAAAAATTTATAATAACCTTTTTATTGTTTTGTTCATTTTTGATGATTGGATGTACAAGTACAGATAAAACCATTACTTCTTTACAATTTGATTTTGAAGAAATGGAACTTCTCGTTGGGCAAGAACTGATTCTTCCACTTTCATTCGAAGGATCCGGAACAATTGATGATATTGAAATTACTGTTGATAATCCTGAAGTTGTTCAAATTGATGGGGACCAAATGAAAATAAAAAGTGTTGGTGCTGCTTATATAACAGCTGTAGCGAAAAAAAATCGCGACCTTTCAAGTACTTTAAGAATCATTGTGAAGGGAAATGAAAAAGCTAAATTGGTTCGCATTGATATGCCAACCAATGCGATTCGAATTGGATCATCTTTACAAATTACAATTACAAATTTTGAAGAACTTGGAGCTTCTTCTAATCTTGATTTCATATGGGAAAGTAGTGATGAAAAGATTGCAAGTTTCGATCAAAATTATTTATTAAAGGGAAATCAACAAGGGGAAGTTGACATTACTATTACGCAAAAAAATGCTCCTCAAAATTTTGTGAAACGACATATTAAAGTAGGATATGCCAGTGATGAAAAGAAAAATAATGAACCAAACTCTGGATCTTTAATTTTATATACCGAAAATGATCAATATACTATTGAAGCGGGTGTTGAAACTCAATTGCACGTTTTAGGTGCATCAAACTTACAACGTTATTTTTGGACATCTAGTGATGAAGAAGTTTTATGCGTTACTGAAACTGGTATCTTGATTGGATGCCGACCTGGTAAAGCTACTGTCTCTGTTGTTTCAAAAGATGCAGATCCAGGCACAAACAATCATATTGACATTGTTGTTACAGGCGAATCAAAATTAAATTATATTGAGCGTATTTTACAAGCTGCCCTATCACAAGAAGGCGAAAAAGAATTAACTGGAAATAATGATTCTAAATTTAATGAGTGGGCTCATTGTTATGAAGCTTGGTGTGCAGTTTTTGTATCTTGGTCTGCAAATGAAGCAGGAATTCCTAAAAATATTGTATATCGCTCTATTAGTGTTTCAACGTTCATGAGTTGGTATGAACAAAGAGATTTGTTTTTTAAAAAAGAGGATTATAAACCAGTTGCTGGGGATTTAATTATTTTCAAAAACGCTGGAGCAAGTCATATTGGAATTGTGGTTACATGTGATGATACAACCGTATACACTATTGAAGGTAACACATCAAATATGGTAGCAAGAAGACAATATTCATTGGATTATGAAACAATTACCGGTTATGCACATCCAAATTATGGACAGTACTCCTATGATACCGGTGTAAAATGGGAAAAATATGAAAAATAAAAAATAAAAGGATGGTCTCATATCAAAATAAGATATGAAATCATCCTTTTTATTCAATTGATTTTAAAGGTTTATCTTCTGGATAGCAACTATTTCCATCAATATCGTAACCAACAATCACTGGAAAATCTTTGATCTTTAATTCATAAATTGCTTCAGGACCTAAATCTTCAAATGCAACACACTTCATTGATTCAACGCATAATGAAAGTTTTGCACCTAATCCACCGATAGCAACAAAATAAAGTATATGATTTTCTATTGCTTTTCTTCTTACATTTTCTGATCTTTTACCTTTGCCAATCGTTCCACCTATGTGCATTTTTGCCATAACATCCATATAAGCATCCATACGATAGGACGTAGTTGGTCCAATAGAACCAGCATGTACTCCATCTTTTGAAGGGGTTGGACCTGCATAATAGATATAAGC
>CANQVW010000094.1 GCA_947627395.1 uncultured Bacilli bacterium
AAATCCAAATTTGTTTGATGGCTTCAAATTCTCCACCAATCATTTGTAATAGTGCTGGGCCTAAAGAACGTGCTGGATTAACAGATGTTCCTGTTAAATGAATTCCTAGTAAATGAACTAAAGTTAAAGATAATCCAATAACAACTCCAACTACTGCTTTATTTTCTGTTTTAGAGGTTACTCCTAAAATGGATAAAACAAAAACAAATGTTAATACGATTTCAACAATTAAAGCAATGGCTAGTGAACCACCTTTTCCATAATCTTGTAAAGCCTGTTGAGCTACATTACCACCTAAATTTTTAAAGCTTCCAAAGAATAAACCGACAACAGCTGCACCAATAATTGCACCTAAAATTTGACTTCCAACATAAGCTAAAAATTCTTTCAATGTAATTTTCTTTTGAATTAACATCGCGATAGAAACAGCTGGATTAATATGACATCCTGAGATATTACCAATGGAATATGCCATAGCCACAATTACTAATCCAAATGTTAGAGCTGTAGCCATAATTCCTGCTTGATCACTACATCCTGTTGCAACTGCAACACCACATCCAAAAATGACTAAAACTGCTGTGCCGATGATTTCAGCAACACATTTTTTTAAAAGATTCATTTTTTACCTCCTTTATCAACTATTTTGAATCTTTTTTTGATGTTCATTATTCTCTATTTTACATTTTGTTTTATATTTGTTTGAATATTCTTAGTATTTGTTGTTTTTTTATTTTCTATAACAGTAGGTTGATTAAGAACAATTTGAGGAAATGGAATATTAATATGATTTTCGTCAAATAATAATTTTAATTCTTTATTTAAGTCACGTTGTACTTGATAAATATCTTCCTCTTTACACTTTGCAGTCACTAATAAGTCAACACTAGATTGTCCCAACGCTGTAACTCCTTTATAAAATGGTCCTTCAACAATCGCAGGAATGTGGTCATGAATTTGATTTAAATTTTTAAGGATAACTTCCTCCACTTTTGGAAGAGATTCACCATATTCAATTCCTATCGTTGCTTTTGCTAATGAAAGTTCTTTGGTTTGATTAATTACAGATTTAATTTCACTGTTGTTAATAATTTTAATATTTCCCCCAGCATCTATAATCTTAGTTGTACGAATACCAATTTCTAATACAGTTCCACGCCAATCATCAATAATAACAATATCTCCTACTTGATATTCACCTTCAATTACAATGAATAATCCAGCAATGATGTCAGCAATCAAACTTTGGGCACCTAAACCTATTACCAAAGATAAAATTCCTGCACTAGCTAGTAAAGTTCCCGTTTGAACTCCAAATGCACCTAAAACGAGTAAAATAGTTGCAATGGCAATAATCCATTTAATTAAACTATTCAGTAAAGTTGCAATGGTTTTTCCTCTTTTTGTCTTTGTTAATGATTTTTTCACACCCCATCGACAAACTAAAGAAACAATAAAAGCTAAAGTAACAATTTCAATACTTCGAATAATGGTAGGTATTTTCATGTATAAAGATTGGATATGAGTGTTATCAGAAATACTCTTATTGAATATAGACTCTGCTTCATCAAAAATTTGTTTAGAAAATATAATTGCAACAATTGTAATTCCTAAAAAAAGAAAAAAGATAATTGTTGAAACAATAGAATGTTTTTTTTGCTTCATATAATGACTCCTTATGTTGTTTTCTTTGTTTTAAATGTTTTTTTATAAATGACTTGTTGATTTGCATCATTATCAATTACTTCTAAAGTATAAGGTAAATTCGGTTTTAGATCTTCAAACTTGCCTTCATTTACCCCTTGTTGCAAAGAAGCTTTTCGATGTGTTAAATCGTTATACAAAATAATTTGCAAGTTTTCTCCTTCTACTTTCATTTCGTATTCCACAATCGTATCTGAAATGACTAGATCCAAAACTTCCACATTCGATTTAGATGTTGGAACTGAAGGAGCTACTGTTAATGTTGCTACGATAAGCATTAAAAAACTACTCATTAAAATAGATATCGCTGAAGACTTCTTTTTAGTTACATAATGATCATTATCAGGAACAGGATTAATTTCTGTTGCATCTTTATTTCCAGGAAAATCATTTGCTTTTCCCATTAGTGATGGTTCACCTATTTCTTCATTAGATCGAACATGATATTGATTCATTTCCTACTCCTTTAATTTTACATATTTATTATAGCATATTTATAGGAAAAAGGGTATAGAATGCTTAAATTTTTATCTAAAAAGTATAAATTAAAAAATTTAATAGAAATAAATATAAAATTAAAAAATAAAGATAATAAATAGGAAATTTTTATTAATGAATTTTATAGATAATAAATTAAAAAGTGAGGATATCCTCACTATTTTGTTTGCTTCACAAAGTAAGATTTTCCAACAGTACATACTGGACATTCATAATCATCGGGCAGTTCTTCACCATAATAAACATATCCACAAACTTGACATACCCAAGCTGTTTTTCCTGATTCAGTTTTTAGTTTTAATACTTCTTCTTTATGTTCTTGATAATATTGATAAGTCATTGCTTCATCTTCTTTGAATTGTTCTGCTTCAATAACTTTTCCAATAAAAATTGTGTGGGTATCATTTTCAATGGTATCTATTTTTTCTAAGTACATATATCCAACTAAATCCGCTGGAATTTGAACTCCATTGATTTCAATAGATTCAACATCTTTAAACTTATCTACATCCCTTGAGCTTTGAAATCCAAATGTTTGAATAATAGAACCATCATTATTTTTTCCAAATATGCTAATAGCAAAATGAGTTGTGTTATGCATCACTTCATTGGTGTAATTTTTCTTCATAACAGCAACACTTATTAAAGGATGATCTCCTCCGCCTACTTGTGAAACTGCATCAACAAAGCAAGCGGCTTTTTGTGTAGATAACACATACATTCCTTGGGATATCTTGTGTAACATTTTTTCATTTTTCACTTGTTTTACCTCCCTTACATATTAGATTATATCATTTAAAACTGAAAAAAGCAACGAAAATACATTATGAATACATATTATGATTCCTTAAGATTAAAGAGTATTGTGAATAATTTTACCAATTTTGCCTCATAAAAAATACTATTGATATTTTTTATCACTAGAGTTTTTGACAAGCTTATCTTTTTTAACGGTCCATAATATTAATATAATGGATTTTCTTTTTTACCGATAGGTAAATGATTATCTACAAAATTAGACAAATTTATTTTTAATTTGAATGACTACAAAACTTATAGTTCTATTATTTATAGAAAAACTTTTAAAACTTGAGGACATTTTTGCACTTTATCTAAAAATTTAATATTTTACCTTCAAGAATAAGAATGCTAGAATTATAACTAGATAATTGAAAGAGAATGATTTTATATCAAATTCAAAATTAATACTTATAATTTTCATAACGAAATTGATTTATTAAATATGTTTAATCCGTTTGCCTTGTACCAAATACAATGCATGGTTTTTATTTGAATGACTTTTCCATTCTATTAATTTATTATATATTTCTCTTCGTATATTTTTATATCCTAGTATATTATACATAAATCATTTCATTCTGAATTTAATATACTTTTCTTCTATTCTTTAAAAAATTTTATATTTTATATTGAATATAAAAATGCGAATTCGTATTTATTCTAGTATGTTTTACATTAATTATTAAAAAAGGTCATGATGTACATGGCCTTTAATCATCAAAATGTCTAAATAATCGATCATCGGATTCATTGTTAGAAAATTTATAATCATAAGTTCCATCTTGATTTTCGATGACAACAAATTTACCTCTACTTCCATCGATATTATAACTTACTTCAATCCAAGTAGACTGACTACGTTCTACTCTTTCTATTTCATAATATCCACGGGATGTTCCACTAATAAATTCTATTTCATATTCAGTTTCTTTGTTTTCTTTTTCAAAACTAACTTCTGTTTTTTCAACAATTTTTCCATCTTGATAAACACTATATAAATATGAATTTTCACTTTCTAAGAATTTTCCTTCTTGTTCAGTTTCATTTTCATAAGTCATACGAACATAGTTTCTAGAATCATTTTGAACTTCAGATGCACGTATTGAAAATTCATGGCTGATTTCAACTTCATTTCCTTCTTGTTCTTTTGTTTCACTTCTTGTACCTGTGATGAAATAGTAGATAGGTTGATGATTTTCATCTTCTCCCATTTCCATTACTCCTTCAACAGAATATCCTTTATAAGTTTCAACTTCATTTCCTTCTTGATGTTCATATCCTCCTGCTTCTTGTTCAGTATAATACATCACATGAGTTACAGGATCCCCATTCACATCTTGTCCTTGAATAGTTAGTTTATATTGATAAGAAGATAAATTAGCATCTGTTGCTTGATTATTTTCAAGTGTTGTTGATATAGAAGATTTATTTAAGAATTCGTTTAACATATTAAAATAACGATTGAATGTTTCTGCTTGTCCTTGTACTTTTTGCACAGCATCGCTTCCACTTTCTGGTAAATTAAAATCTTCATTGGAAAGAGTTTCTCTTGTTTTACTCATAACAACATTATTTTGATCTTGAAAAGATAATAATTCAGATGTAGTTACAAAAGCCATTCCATATAATGATTCTACACTCTCTAATCCTTGATAAGATCCTATTTCAGATGGTTTCGATAGATCTGTGAATGGATTTTCATTTTGATTAGAGCACCCTACACATAAAACAACGACACAGCATATAAAAACAACCATCATGATTGTTTTTATAAAACAATGATGAAAGAAAGTTTTTTTCATTTTTTACATCTCCTTTGAATGAAAACTCACTTCAAATGTATTGTATCACTTTCTATTTTCATTTGCAAGTATTATGCTTCTCATTTTTATCTTATAAAAAAAAGAGTACATTTCTGCACTCTTTATATAAACGATAATTAATACATGTCTTCAGCGCCTAAAGATGGATTAGATGATTTATTTTCTTTAATTTCACAAACTCCTGCCTCAGTTGTAATGAATAAAGCAGAAATACTTGCAGCATTTAAGATAGCACTTCTTGCAACTTTAGTTGGGTCAACAATACCTTTTTCAAACATATCTACCCAAACACCTTGTTTAGCATCAAAGCCAATATTTTCTTTTTCATTCTTTTGTTTTTCAACAATACTTTCTGATTCAAAGCCTGAGTTCTCAGCAATTTGTCTTAATGGAGCAACCAAAGAATTTAAAACAATGTGAATACCTTTTTGTACATCAGGATTTGTGGAACGTAAAGTTTTCTTTAAATCACGTTGAATTTCCATTAATGCACAACCTCCACCAGCAACAATTCCTTCACTGACGGCAGCTTTAGTTGCATTTAATGCATCTTCGATACGTAATTTCTTTTCTTTTAACTCACTTTCAGTTAAAGCACCTACACGAACAACAGCAACACCTGAAGATAATTTAGCAACTCTTTCATAATATTTTTTCTTATCATATTCTGAAGTTGCATGTTCAGCTTGTGATTTTAATTCTTCAATACGATGAACTAATTGTTCTTTTTCTCCATAGCCATCAATTAAAGTTGTGGAATCTTTTGTAACAGTTGCTTTCTTAACACGTCCTAAATCTTCAATTGTAATATCTTTTAATTCCATAGATAAATCTTTTGAGTAGAATTTAGCTCCTGTCATAATTGCAATGTCTTCAAGAATATTCTTTTGATTATCCCCAAATTCTGGAGCTTTTGTTGCTACAACATTGAATGTACCTCTTAATTTATTCACAATTAATGTTGATGTAACTTCTCCTTCTAAATCATCAGCAATGATTAATAAAGGTTTATGTGATTCAACAACAGATTGCAATACTGGTAATATATCTTGTACATTTGTAATTTTACAATCTGTGACTAATACATAAGCATCTTCCATTTCAGCAACCATTTTTTCACGATCAGAAACCATATAAGGAGAAATATAACCCTTATTATATTGAAGACCTTGAACAACTTCAAGTTCAGTGTCAAATCCTTTGGATTCATCAACAGTGATAACACCATCTTTACCTACTTTGTTCATTGCATCAGCAATGATTTTACCAATTTCAGAGGATGATGATGAAATGGTAGCAACAGATTCAATATCTGCATTCGTTTCAACTTTATGTGATTTATCTAGTAAAGCATTTGCAACAGCTTTTGCTGCTGTTTCAATTCCTTCTCTTAGTAAAACAGGATTAACTCCTTTTTCTATTG
>CANQVW010000095.1 GCA_947627395.1 uncultured Bacilli bacterium
CTCGTAAGGGTAGAATAGCTTGCGTCATACTATCTCGACCTTTAATAGCACTTCCACCAGCAGAATCACCCTCAACAAGGAATAATTCGCTTGTAGCTGGATTTTTCTCTTGAACGGGAGATAATTTGCCTGCAAGATTGGTTGGTTTAGTTACCTTTTGTTTAATTATACGAGCGTTGTCACGTGCTTCACGTGCTGCTTCACGTGCTCTTGCTGCTTTAATTGCATTGTTAATTAAAAGGTTGGCAATTTCACCTTTTTCAGCAAGGTAGAATCCTAGTTTTTCTGTAATCACAGTTTCAACAGCTGTTTTAGCTTCAGGAGTTCCAAGTTTATTTTTTGTTTGTCCTTCAAATTGTAATAAATCTTCTGGAATACGAATAGAAAGAATTGCAGTTAAACCATCACGTATGTCAATCCCCTCTAAATTTGGATCCTTATCTTTTAATATTCCTTTTTTACGAGCATAGTCATTAAAAGCTTTTGTTAGGGCACTTCTAAATCCAGTTTCATGTGTTCCACCATCGATTGTTCGAATATTATTTACAAAAGAAAGGATATTATCATCGTAAGCTTTGTCGGTATATTGTAGGGTTGCTTCAATTTGAATTCCACTATTTGTTCCTTCTAAATAGATGGTATCATGTAGAGGTTTTTGTCCTTTAATTAAATCATTTGTGTATTCAACAATTCCATTTTCATAATGGAAAGTTACACTTTGATTGCTTCTTTCATCAATGAGTTCTATTTTTAATCCTTTAATCAAATAGGCAGATTCTTTTAAACGAGTTGCGCAGGTTTTAAAATCAAAAATTGTTGAACTGAAAATATCAGGATCTGGCTTAAAATGGACAGTTGTTCCTGTTTTTTTAGTTTCACCTTTAATTTGTGGTTTATTAATTTTAGAGCCACCATTTTCAAATTTTTGGTAGTATATTTTTTTATCACGATATATGGTTAACTCGACCCAAGAACTCAAAGCATTTACAACACTCGAACCAACACCATGTAAACCGCCAGATACTTTATAAGCACCATCTGAGCCAAATTTACCACCTGCATGAAGCGTACAGTAAACAACTTGTGGTGTAGGTTTTCCTGTCTTGTGCATACCAATTGGAATTCCACGTCCATTATCTTGTACTTCAACAGTGTTTCCTTTATGAATGATCACTTTAATATGATCTGCTTCTCCAGCTAACACTTCATCAATCGAATTATCCACAATTTCCCAAACAAGGTGATGCAACCCTCTTGAATCTGTTGAACCAATGTACATACCCGGACGCTTTCTTACAGCCTCCAATCCTTGTAAGACCTGGATATTATCTTCACTATAATTCGACTTTGCCGCCATAAATATACCGCCTTTCTTGATAATTTATTATACCTATATATTTATTATAGCATATATTTAAATTTTTATCAACACTTTTTTATCAAATTTAAATATACTCATGTTTGTTAAATGATTATATTTAAATAAAAAATGAGAAAAAAATAAAAAAGATGCTTTTGTTATAAAGCTTCTCTTTTTACATGATTTTTCTTCCTTCTAAATAATATCTTTTCTCAATAGCTTTTCCCATTGAAAAACTTTTTCTTGGTAATGATCCGTGTTTTTGTATCATTGTAAAGAGTTCTTCTTTTTTTATAGCTGGAAAAATAATGCCTATTGCATCTTTATTTTCAGGACGATTGCAAATTTCTATCAATGCCTCTTCATCATGAACATAATCCATTTTTACATCTTTATGAAGTTCTAAATAATCATCAATATAATTTTGAAGTAATCGTATACTTTCAATTGAATCATCTAATAATTTTATTTCTTCTTTTCCTAAAATGGCATTATAAGCGTACGAATGATGATTTCCCTTACAAATATTTTTTAATCCTTTCATAAAGTCATTTTGGACATGAAATAGAACGCGATGAATTGCTTCAAACCTCAATCCATCATCATAAATATTTTCCACTTCAACAAGTGCATAACGTGCAGGATGATGTAACGTTTCTTCTTTTGAAATTACTTTTTTTATATTTTCCCAATGTGCTTTCGCGCTTGCAAGACTATGATTCCCATCCCCAACAACAAATTGTAATGGGTCATCTTTGGGAATGAGTTTTCTAAATGAGTCAATAATTTCATCACAATCGTTAATTTTGTATCCCTCAATGAATCCACCATCCATATTAAGTTCAAATTGATATAACAATGGAAATTGATTTTTCTTTTGATATAACTTTTCTAATATGTGTTCTTTTTGATCATTCATTAATAAAACAACGTGAGGAAATTCTAATGATGCATTTTTTCTAATTTCTACTCTTGGAGGAATTCTTTCTAATACAGTTTCTTCTGTTGCTCTAATAAGTGCAGGTTTGTTTTTTTCATAACTATACATTTCTAAATCAACCGATAAAACAATTCCTAAAATAGATTTCCCATTTTTCATGGTTCGTTTTATTAAAATCATACAAGATTCTAATTCATCAAAAATATGTTCGTGTAGATAATTTTTCATTGTTTGATGAATTTTTTCAATCCTTTGATGATAATTCTCATTTAAAAACGCCTCGGGATAAATGAGATGTAATGTAGATGGAGCATCTTTTATATAGGATTCTAATTGATACCAATATTCTTTTTGACTTGTAAATTGATCACAAGCAATTACAGCCCATCGTTTTAAATCAATGTTTTTATTTGGTAATAAAATATTTGTCTTTTGAACACAATTCATATTCTTTTTTTCCTTTATATTAAATATTTTTTTCACACCATTTATGCCTATGTTATCTTGTTCATTTGAATAAAAATCTTTTAATTAAATTGTTTTGTTGTCTAATAATTAGAAAAGAGTATTTCTTCATCAGCATTATCTAATATCAATAATCTATAATTAATTTCACATTGAGAAATAAAATTTTTATTAATTTCAAAGTAATTTAATTTTTTTCATTTTTTTGAAAAACATCTCTAATTTTCAATATAATATAGGTCAATAAAATAGGAATTATTAACTAAGCAGAACCATAATAAAAATTAAAAACTTATTTTAACATATTTGTTTTATTTTATCATAATTAGTGAATAAATAAAATAATTAAATAAAAAAAACGTTTTTCTTTTCTTGAAAAAAATTGTCGTTTAATATATAATAATTGATAGATATTTGAAAGAAGGTGAAAAAAAGTATGCCAACCATTGTATGGCAAATTTTATTTATCCTCTTGGCCTATCTTTTTGGTGCTATTCCTTGGGGATTTATATTTGGGAAAATGCATGGAATTGATTTGAGGGAACATGGAAGTAAAAATATAGGGGCAACAAACGCTGGAAGGGTTTTAGGAAAACGTTATGCAGTCCTTGTTTATATTTTAGATGCCTTTAAAGGTGCTTTGTTTGTTGCTTTGTTTAGATATGGTGTTTTACCACATGAATGGTGTGTTCTATCGCCAATGTTTTATGGATTTTTAGCTGTTTTAGGTCATACTTTCCCAATTTACTTGAAATTTAAAGGTGGAAAAGCTGTTTCTTGTGGAAGTGGAGCAGCAGGTGCTTATTGCATTTGGATTCTTTTAATCGCTTTACTTACATTTTTCATTGTGACCAAGATTTCTAAATTTGTTTCTTTAGGTTCTATTTGTGCGGCTATTGCAACACTTATTTCCACCTTCACTTTTAGTCTTGTATCGGGAGATTTTATGTCTTCTTTATTTACAACTCCTGAAACTAAATTTTGGCCACTTAATTTATGGTATACTGTATTTACAGTTTTAATTATTGTAATTGTCTTAATTAGACACAAATCAAATATTGTGCGAATTTCTAAGAAAGAGGAAAACAAAGTTTCTTGGTAAAAAAGGTATAGAGTAACCTAAATATAGTTATTCTATACCTTTATTTGTTTTAATTTGATAATAGATTTGATTATTGATATGAATTGCTTCTATCACTTCTTTTTGAAGTAAATCATTGATTCTTTTTTGAATAACTTCTTCTGGTAATCCAAGTTCATCGATTAATCTTGAAATAGAAATTTCTTTTGGATGTTCATAAATCATTTGGTAGATTTTTCCATTCAACTCATTTTCATTTTCATTTGACTTATGATGAATTTTTTTAGAAATATATGTTGCAAAATAAGCAAAGAACATAAATAAAACTAAAAAAAGCATTGTACAAAGAAAGACAATGCTTATTTTTCCAACATCATTTAAAGCAAGAGAAATCATAATGAACTATTTTTGTTGCTCCTTAATAGATGCCATGACTTGTCTTACTTGTTTTTCGGATGGGGTTCTTCCCATTTGTTGCATCATGGTGCGAACCATTTTTTCATTAATGGGTGGATTTTTTTCTAGATATCTTTGGAAGAAATGACGGGCTAAGAAAAAGCCAACAATTGCACCAATCAAAAGACATCCAATTCCAACTAATAATGGTGTTAACCATGTAGATACACTTAAAATAATTAACATGATTTTTACTCCTTATTCATAAAATATTCTATATCCATATTGTACTATATTTTTTATATTTTATCAAGTAAAAGATAAAATTTTAAAAACTGACAAATTATGCTTTACCTTTTATATAAATTGTGGTAAAATAAATCTATCTAGAAAACTTGAGGAGGAAAAAATTATGCCTAGAAAAATTCTTGAAACATGTATTGGATGCGGAACTTGTGCAGGTGAATGTCCTGTTGAAGCAATCTCTGAAGGAGAAATCTACAAAATCGATGCTGACAAATGTATTGATTGCGGTGCATGCCAAGCTGCTTGCCCAACTGAATCAATTGTTGAAGAGTAAAAATAATAAAAACAAAAGAAAAAATAAGAGGGATTTTCCTTCTTATTTTTTTACTAAAATACATAGGTTTTAAATGGATCGGTTGATACTCTACTGATATAGACTTGATTTGGAAAATGAAAGTTATTAATTAATTGATCTTTAATCGAGGTAAAAACAAGCTTTTCGACCCCATGATTCACTTCAATTAAAGTTAAATGACGTTCTAAGGCGTAAATTGCATTTTGAAGTTTGATTTCACCTGTAATATAGCATTCACACCCCTCTTTAATTGCTTCATCAATGGCTTCAGCTTGACCACCACTTCCTCCAACAATTCCAACATGGTGAATGATTTTTTCTGGATCTCCAGCAATTCTTACACCTGATAACTTGAATTTCTCTTGCACATTTTTTGCTAATTCTTTTAATGTACAGGGTTTAATTTTACCAGAGCGAAGTAATTTATTTTTAGTTGCTATTCCATAATCTTTACTATCTATTTCTAATAAGTGTCCCAGAACGTCATTGACACCATGATATCCTGCATCTAAATTTGTATGCATTGAAAAATAACTAATATGATGTTCAATCATTTGATAAATAATTTTACCTTTAACATCATCTTTTATAATTTTATATAAAGGATCAAAGATAAAAGGGTGATGACCAACAATTAAATTGACGTTTTTTTCAATCGCTTCATCAACAACATCACTTGTTAAATCAAGTGTACACAAAATGTTGCTTACTTCTTCTTCCTCGTCACCAATGGTAAAACCGATCTTATTTTGATCAAAATCCATGGCAATATCTTTAGGATAAGCATTTTCTAAGTATTGAATGACTTCTTTAATTTTCATAATCTTTATTTCCTTTCTGATGAATTTAAAACAGATAAAATTAATTTAACTTTTTCTTTTGCTTTAGAGGTTGAAATTTTTTGAAAAATTTTTAATTTTTTATTCCATTTCTTTTGAAATTCAGGTGAACACTCCATTCTAAGAATTGGACCAAATAAATAATCTATTTCTTGATAAGGTTCAATACCATGTTCAAAAACAATGATTTCATAATCAATGTCATCTTCAAATAAAATCATTTCTTTACAAATTATAAAACCGTGCTCACACAATAATTTTCTAACTTTTTCTTGATTTCTATTTGCTTCAACAATAATTCTCTGTACATTTTTTAATTTTTCAAAATGATTCGATAAAATATCACAAATTAACATTCCTCCCATTCCAGCAAGAATAATGACTTCTACATCTTCTGGAACAAAAGATATTCCATCACTTAGTGAAAATGTGATATTCTGATAATCTTTTAAATGTTGTTTTGCAGATTCTAGAGGTAATTCTTTATTATCTACTGCAAAAGCTTTTTTTACATGATAATGATCTATAGCAAGTTGTATTAAATAGCCATGATCACAAC
>CANQVW010000096.1 GCA_947627395.1 uncultured Bacilli bacterium
GCCAAGCGGTAAGGCAAAGGACTTTGACTCCTTGACTCGAAAGTTCGAATCTTTCTGGCCCTGCCATTATGATATAGATGATTCTGATACCATTGTTATGATATCAGATTTTTTATTTTATGATAAAAATAGATGGCCTTTTTATCTTTCTTTGAAAAAGAATTGTAAAAGTGAATGGTTTGTTGTATAATAAAAGTATCAATGGAGGTATTATTATGGAGTATATGATTTATCAACCTGAGGATCAAAAAGAAATTTATGATTTATTTTGTGACTTTCAAAAAGAAGAAAATTTTTATATGGATTTAACTTTTGAACAATTTCAAAACAAATTGTTCCATCATCCAGAATTTCAAGAAGCAGGGTCTTTTTGTGCCAGAAAAAATGGAGAATTAGTTGGATTTGCTAGTGCTCTAGTTCGTAAAGCAGAAGATACAAATCCAAACGCATCAGGATATATTCATACATTTATCGTGAAAAAAGAAGAAAGAAGACAGGGAATCGGAAGTAAATTACTTTCTTTATGTGAACAATTCATTTTAGAACATGGAAGAAAATCTTCAAGGCTTGTTTTTTTAGGACAAATTAATTGGCCTTGGTATATTCCGCATGCTGATAAACATTTTCATCCAGGAGCACCCGCTGTAAGAATTAATTCAGAAATGTATATCTTCTTATATCATCATGGATATTTTGTCAATAGCATCCATGAAGGATTCCACTTACCATTATCACAATATGAGCTACCTGAAAGTGTTACGAAAAAAATGAAAGAAAATGAAGCAAAAGGATTAAAAATTGAACTTTATGATCCTAACAAACATTATGGTATAGAAGAGTTTTGTGATAAAATCAATAATCCAGGATTTGCTGCTTCCATTCGTGGTAACTTAAAAAGACCTGAGCCAAAACCATTCTTAGTTGCTAGTGACCATGGTAAAGTTGTCGGATGGACGGGTGCTATCTATACAGAGTCAACCGGAAGAGGTCATTTAGATGGTATTTGTGTTGATCCTGATGTAAGAGGTGGAGGTCTTGGAAAAGGATTATTCTGCACCTTGTGTTATGAATCAAAAAAGAATCATGCAACCTATATGACTTTCTTTACTGGATTAGATAATCCTGCCCGTTATATTTATTTACATGCTGGATTCCAGATTGCTCAATCTTTCGCTGATATGAAAAAGAATTTGGAGTAAAAAGTATGGAAAGAAAAGATACTATTAAAATACAAAAGTACAATACAAAAATGATTGCCCATCGAGGTTTATCAGGCTTAGAAAGAGAAAATACTATGGCAGCATTTATTGCTGGTGGTAATCGTACTTATTATGGAATGGAATGTGATATTCATCCCACAACAGATCATCGTTATGTCATTATTCACGATGACACCACAAAACGTGTGGCAACGAACGAAATTGCTGTTGCAAACTTTAGTTATGAAGAGTTAAAAAGTATATCTTTAGTCGATGCTTTTGATTTAGAAGAAAAGCCTTATCTTAAAATTCCTCTTTTCGAAGATTATTTAAAGGTTTGTATTAAATATGGTAAAGTAGCTGTCATTGAATATAAAATAGAGTATTCCAAAGAACAATTATTCGAAGTTGTTGAAATGGTGAAAAGCTTTGGGTATTTAGATCATACTGTTTTTATTTCTTTTTTCTTGAATGATTTAATTCCAGTTCGCGAAAAATATCCAGAAGTAAAGCTTCAATATCTAAGAAGTGAATATAATCAAGATATTTTAAATACTTGTATTACTTATCGATTAGGATTAGATGTTCATTGGGGTTCAGTAACAGAAGAAATGATTCAAGAATTCCATCGTCAAGGATTAGAAGTCAATGCATGGACAGTGGATAAACCAGAAATTGGCGAAAAACTTGCTTCTTGGGGAATTGATTATATTACAACAGATATATTAGAATAAGATAAAAGATAACAATGATTTTAATAAATGATTGTTATCTTTTTTTCTTCTTCCTTTTTTTACAATATTCCCTTTTTCTTTTTTGTATACTAAAGTAAAAAGAAAGGAGAGAATTCCATGGAAGAAAAAAATAAAATGATTTTTGTTGCCCCATATAGTTCGAATGTTTTTAAGGCCATTATGAATTTTGAGGTAACTAAAAAGATAGAATGTTACTTAATCGGAAATGAAAATCAAATCATCGAAGAAGCGAAAAAACAACACTTTCAAACATCAGTTCTTCAAATTAAACATTGTTTTAATGAAAAACAAATGAAAGATATTCTTCAAGAAGTAAAAGATAAATATAAAATTCAAGTGATGATATTTGATTGTGTTTCACAAGCTTTTCAAAATCAGTGGATACAAGAGGAAAGTGAAATTTATATATTATTTCATCCAAAACAACAAAAATTATACTTTGTAAGTTATATGAATAAGCAAATGGAAAATCCTAAGAAAAGTATTTTACAAGAAACAAAAATCATGATGGAAGAATTACAAATTGATCCCATACATATTGGCTTAATTTCTAAAGAAAAAACAACTTCCTTAGAACTTGAAAAAAAGATTGTTCAAAAAGCATTGAAACTAAAAAAAGTAGATATCATTCGTGTTGATGAAATTTTCCAATCTAAAGCAAATTTTTTGATATTTCATAACCAAGAAACTTGTTCATTATTTTTAGATTTAATTTCAATTTATTATCCTATTGAATATATTCATATCAAAAAAGCATCAAATGAATATTTTCTTGATGCTTATGGAATGGAATTTAAAGAATTATTTTTTGCACTAAATTTATTAAATAAAATACTAGCGAATCAATTCAAAATCAATTCCGAGGTCGGATAATTTTTTTTGTATGTTTTCATATCCTCGGAAAAGCATTTCAATATGATGGATTGTGGAAAAATCATGACAACAAGTTGCAGCCAAAACCAAAGCAGCAGAACAACGTAAATCATAGCTATATAATTCACTTGCATGAAGTGTTGTTGAACCATGAATATGTAACATATTTTGATTTAAATAAAGATCTCCTCCCATAGCTTTTAAGGAAGAAATATGTGAAAAACGTTTTGTATAAATGGTTTCCTCAATATAGCTTGTTCCCTTGATTTGTGTTCCTAAAACAGAAATTTGTGGACCAAGGTCGGTTGGGAAATCAGGATATGTACCAATACGAATTTGAAAAGGAGATAAAGGTTTTGTTTTTTTCAAACTAATCATACGATTCATGCAAGTAATTTCACAACCACATTGTCTTAATACATCTAAGATACTTTTTAAATGATTTGCATCAACATTTGTAAGGGTAATTCCCTCATGTAAAGCACCTAAAATTAAAAATGTTCCTGCTTCAATACGATCTGGAATAATGGTATATTCTGTTTTCTTTAATTTTTTTACACCTTCTATGTGTAAACATTTTGTGCCAATGCCAGAAATTTTTGCCCCCATACTTGTTAAAAAATGACAAACATCTGTTACCTCAGGTTCTGTTGCTGCATTAGAAATAATGGTGGTTCCATTCAGGCGTACACTTGCTAAAAGAATATTGATGGTAGCCCCAACAGATGGAAAATCAAGTTCATGAGTTGTTGCAAATAGATTTCCTTCAATTTTTAAATATTTCTTCGTTTCTTTAACGGTTGCATTCATATTACGAAAAGCATCTAAATGATAATTAATAGGACGTTCACCTAAAGAACATCCTCCAGGATGAGGAATTTTTAGTTTTCCTATTTTTCCGAGTAATGCTCCCATAAAATAATAAGAGCCACGAAGATTTTTTACTTTCTCATTTTTGATTTTCCATTTTATTTTTTTAATGGGTTGAATAGTTAATGTATGATTTATGATCTTTACATGATATCCAATGGAATTCATAATTTCAAGAAGTACTTTAGTGTCTTCAATTTCTGGAATATTGTTTAAAACGACTTCTTCATCACATAATATGCTAGCACAAATCATAGGTAAGGCACTATTTTTAGATCCACTGATGGGAATAACACAATCATGATAACTTTTTTCTCTTACTTTTGCTTTCATAAAATACCTCATTACATTGTATTCATATGTTTCATGGAATATACTATGAAATCGAACCAATCATATAAAATGAAAATTTTCATAAATTCATAAAAATCACTTGGAAATATTGACAATTTATGATAAGATAATATAGATGAAGAAAGGGAGTTTAGAATGAAAACAAGAATTGAAAAAGATGAACTAGGAGAAAAAGAAATTCCTGGGGAAGCTTATTATGGAATTCAAACATTACGCTCAAAAGAAAACTTTGATATTGTACAAAAACCAATTTCCAGACAATTAATTAAAGCATTGGCGATTATTAAAAAAGCTGCCGCAAATGCCAATTATGATGCTGGTTTATTAGATAAAAATGTTTGCAATGCCATTTGCATGAGTTGTGATGAAATATTAAATGGAAGGTTACATGGACAATTCATTACCGATTTAATTCAAGGTGGAGCTGGAACAAGCATGAATATGAATGCGAATGAGGTTATTGCCAATCGTGCGAATGAAATGTTAGGAAGTCAAAAGGGATTGTATGATAAAGTACATCCGATTGACCATGTGAATTTATCTCAATCCACCAATGATGTTTTGCCAACAGCTGGGAAAATCGCTGCCATTCATTTAACAAAAAAATTACTTGTAGAGATGAAAAAACTTTCCAATGCGTATCGCGATTTGGAAGAACAATATAAAGATGTGATTACCATTGGTAAAACACATTTACAGGATGGTGCTTTAATTACTTTTGGACAAATATTTAAGGCCCTTCGTTTTAGTGTTGAGCGAGATACTAAAAATATAGAATCAGCTATGGAAAGATTACTTGAAATTAATATGGGTGGTACTTTAGTGGGAACTGGGGAAAGTGCAAATCCAAAGTACGTGAAAAAGATTGTGAAATATATTGTGGAATTTTCTGGTGAAAATTTTTATCAATCTAAAAATTTAGTGGATTGTACTAGACACGTAGATAGTTTTTCTTGGCTATCGAAAGCCATTATGAATTTTGCTTTGAATGTTCATAAAAATGCCAATGATTTACGTTTAATGTCTTGTTGTTATAAAACCATTGTTTTACCCGAAATACAATCTGGTTCAGCAATGAATCCGGGCAAAATTAATCCAGTTGTTCCAGAAATGTTGGTTCAAGTTGTTTATTATATGGAAGGAAATGATTTAACAATTTCTCGTTCTGTTGCTGCAGGTGAAATGGAATTTAATGTGAATTTACCAATCATATTTGCATGTTTATTTGAAAACTTGAATTTCATTCGTCGTGCAATTTGTACCTTACGTGAAAAATGTTTAGAAGGATTAAAAGTTATTCCTTTGGAAAATCCTTTAGCATTAGATGGTGGTATTTTAACAGCTTTGCAACCTAAATTAGGATATCAAGCTTGTAAAGATATTGTCCTTCTTTCTGCTCAAGAACATATCTCCATTCAACAAGTTTTATTACAACATGGATATATTACCAAGGAAGAATTAGATGAAATTGTGAATCAACAAATTATGATTGCAACAGGTAAATAAAAATAAAAAGCCATATTCGATTTTTCGAATATGACTTTTTTGTTTATAGATTAAACAAGAACATCCTTAATACTTCATTATAATCATTTGTGTGGAATAAAATACGATCACTACCTAGTAGGGTACAACCTGGATAAAAAGAAGCATGATATGCATCAGTTGGTTTTCTATATTGTATTTCAACATCAAATGATTTAGGAAGACGAATGATGTTTTTCTTTAAATCTTTTTTCAAAGCTTTTGTTACAGTATCTTCAATTTGCTGATTGGTCACTTCAGGATGAAAAGAAACAACTGCGCCATGAACTCCTTTTTTGGTTGCAACTGTTTCCACATTCTCATTTGCTTCCTTCACAAGTTCTGTTAATTTTTCATCACCGCTTAAAAAAGCAACAGGAACATGAAGAGTGGATGCGTACATTGCGTTAATCATAAATTCACTGGCAATCACATCATTAATTTTCACATGGTGAATTCTTAAGTTCATTGTATGGGATAAAGGATTTCCATCAGAACGAGAAGGACTATGATATCCAATAAACATAACAGCATCAAAAGAAGAATCTAAGCCCCCCATCATAGAACAAGGACCCCC
>CANQVW010000097.1 GCA_947627395.1 uncultured Bacilli bacterium
CGCCACTTTCCACCGACAAAGAACCTTCCCCGTTAAAAGAGAGCGATCCCTTAATGTGGATAGCATTCTGTTCTGCGGCAGTGGAAATAATGGAATTCTCGCCGATAAGAGTTATAACGACCTCTGCGCCCTTGTTGGTTGTTCCATCGATAGCGATACCTTCCGCTGTTGCTATCTTTGCGTTGTCGAAAATAAGGTGCAACTTCAAGTTCTTTGCGCCGAGCAAGATTCCGCCGTAGCTACCGCTGAAATAGTAGGTTCCATCATCAAAAATCGTGTACACATCATTCGTTGACGTGACTTCTGTCGCCTCCGTCGTAGAGGTATTACCCGATAATTCGGAAAAATCTTCATCTGAAAAATCCTTTTTTATATCGTCCGTAATATCGTCGGCACTATCGACAATTTCACCCATGCCGCCTCCGCCGAGATAATCGCCAGGATTCTCAAAGTTCTTGGAAGTTTCAGGTCCGCATCCTGCCAAAATGCATATGGATAAGGCAAGTGCCAAGATTAAAATTAAAATTCGTTTCATAATTACCTCCATTTGAACGCAGTTTAACATAGCCACCTAAAATAAAACTAAAAAGTTTAGGTGCTTTAAGAATTTTCCGATAGTCAAAAAGCTGCGATAAAAAGAACTATATTACGCTTCTTCTAAGGAGGTTGCAGTGTAGGTGTGCTACTCGAATGAGGACAGACGATTTAAGGTCGCTTGTCCTTTTTTGTTACTTAGGTTTAACTTTCTCTACTTCGATTTGGGCGGTCATTTCAAGTTGTGGGAGTTTACCCGTCAGAGCAAAAGCAGCTAAAGTTTCCGATGTGGGTAAAGTAGATGTCAATACCCTATTCGGCATTTTTTTGAAAAAAGCTTTCAATTCGTTTTTTATGATAATCTGTCTTCTATCTCTATTTTCAGTTTTATGGCATCCACAAAAAATTTTTCGTAATATTTCGATAAATTCCTATTTCAATCGTATTAGATATATAATATGTCGTGAAACAAACTACCTTACTGAAAGAATAGTTTGATTTTGCTTCTTATGAAAGTGCGCTTTCGTTTGTTTTTTATAATTTATCATTTAAAAAATCTTTAATCGTTTCAATAGAAATAGCAAACGACATTCCTTCTATTTCTAATCCCACAAGTTTTAATGTGTTAATGCCAATTAACTCTCCTTTTAAATTCAATAAAGCACCCCCACTATTTCCTTGATTGATAGCAGCATCATGTTGAATAAAAATGGATTGTTCATTTTCCATTGTTCTTTTTTTGGAAGAAATCATACCGAAAGTAATCGATCCATAATATGTAAATCCATTTGGATGACCAATGGCTAATACGAAATCTCCATCTTTGATTTCTTCTTCAGTTCCTAAAGGAACACATTCTATATCTTTTGTCGATTCAAACTGTAAGAGAGCTAAATCATAAGGTTCTAATCCCCTAATGAATTTAGCATCAATATAAAGATCATCCTCTCCTAAAAAGATTTTAATGGTTTGATAATTTTCAATGACATGATAATTGGTTAAAACCGTATACAAATAGATACTTTCTTTTACTTCTTTTTCAATAACAACACAACTACCATATCCTATTCCATCTTTACCATTTTCGTTAAAGTAATTAATCACTCCTAATATGGAAGGTTTCCTTTCTTCCACAATTTTAGTAGTCGTTTGATTTAAACTTGTTAAATCAAGATTTCCTGTTAATTCATGACTATGATGATAAATATAATTGTAAATAACATCTTGTATGCCACTTCCAGTTCGAACTAAAACATTGATTTCTTGATAAATACTTTTGTCATTTTCTAAAGTTGCTCGAATGGTTACAAGTCCTGGTTTTATTCCTTTGACTTCTCCTAATATATTTACTGTTGCAATGGTTGAATCACTTGATGTCCATTCAATATCAGTTGTATTTGTTGGTGTAACAATAGCTTTTAATAAAATACTTTCATTGACTAAAACACTTTGTTGTCCAATAATTTGAATGGTGTTTTTATATTCAATTTTAGCGAGCACAGTTAAGTAAATTCTACTTTCATGATCATTTAGAATAGCTGATATGTAAGCTTCTCCTTCTTTTAAAGCACTAACAACTCCATCAAAAGTTACTGTTGCTACTTCTTCATTGGAACTTTTATAAGTGATAGTTCCTGTTTCATTTAAAGAATCTTGATTGGTGGTTAGTTTTATTGTTTCTCCAACATACATGGTTTTATCAATATGATCTACTTGGATTTGAAAAGAACTGTTACATCCAGTAAAACAAAAAATAGACAAAATGAATAAAATATTAAATAAAATTTTTTTCATATTAAAATGTTACTGTCAAAGTAACTCTTTCTCCTTTCCTTAAAACAACAACAGTTGCTTTTTCGTGACTTCCGATGATAAACTTACCCAATGCTTTACGAATATCTTGAGAATGTTTTAGTTCAACTTCATCAAATTCTAATAGAATATCTCCAGGTAAAATACCAGCTTCATGAGCAACTCCTCCAGCAGTAACTTCTTGGATATAAAATCCATAAGCTAATCCATCTGGAACAACCATATTCGGATACATTTCTAAGTAGTAATCTTTTCTTTCATAATAACTTTGAACGTCAATGACAACAACTCCTAGAGTTGCTCTTTTTGGATGTATTCCTTGTTCTAAGATTTGAATAATATCTAAAACTAAATTACTTGGAATAGCAAAGAACATACCATTTGTTTCTAAATTAATATATTTTGTTGTATTGATTCCAATGACTTCACCTTTTAAATTGATTAATGCTCCTCCATAATCTCCATCATTGATGGTCGCATCATGTTGAAGATACTGTGCATCCCAATCTCCCGTTCCATCTTGATTCAGATCTTCCGAAACATATCTTTCTCTGCAGGATACAATACCAAAAGATAGACTATCTATGTATTCTCCTTTACTTCCATGACCAATAGATAAAACAAACTCACCTTCGTTTACTTCATCTGAATGACCAAATTTTGCAATTGGTAAGTAAAATGGTGTTTCAAAAGTAAGTACTGCTAAATTAATTTCATCATCATATTCAATGACCTTAGCAGTAATATCATCTACATCTTCAAAAATATGAATTTTAATATATGAACTTCCTTCGATAGATGTTCTATTGGTTACTACATAATATCGAAATTTAGAAATTGAATTCACTTGTGTGATGTCATTTTCGCGTTCTAAAATCGTTCCATTAGAACAAATGACATCGCGTCTATAAATAACACCACTTGTTGTTAAAAGAAGTCTTGCGGAAGATTGATATTGAATATATTTTTTCACACCGACAATGCTGTCTTTCACCCCTTCAACAAGACTATAAAATACATTCTGTATAGAAGTTAAATCGATTTTATCTTTTTCTTCTTGAATGATTTGTTCAATCAATGTTGGATAATAAGACTCATCTACATTACTCACAATAACTAATACTTCTTTGGAATATTCGGGAAATTGGTTAGATGTTATTCGAATGTTACTAACACCTTCAGAAACTCCTGTTAATGTTCCTGAAGAATCAATTGTGACAACTTCTTCATTCATACTTTGATATGTTACAGTTTGTAAAATTTGGTTTGGTTGAAGGATAACTTTCAAGCGACTTTTTTCTCCTACTGATAAAAGTCTTTTTCCAATAATTTGCATTTCTTGAATAGATAAGACAACTTGGACAAAAAATTCTCCTTGTTCTGTTTTAATAGTTACAAAACCTTCACGAGAACCTATGACATCTAAGCCATCTCTTTCTAATACTTTTGAATTTTCATCAAATTCAATATGCTCATAGGGAAGTTTTTCTCCTATATTGATCATGATTTTAGGAACTTCTTGAATATCAAAATAGGTTCTAGAGGCTATACCACAAGCACTTAAAAATAGAAATAAAGATAAGAATAATAGAAATAAGAGTTTTTTATACACAATATTTCCTCCTTGCATCACTTTTATGATGATTTATTGATTTATGAATTGTTTTACAATATTGCTTGGAATGGCAAATCCCATACCTTCTATTTCCTCTTCAACAAGTTTCATTGTATTGATTCCAATGACCTCTCCTTTTAAATTAATTAATGCTCCTCCACTATTTCCTGGATTGATGGAAGCATCTGTTTGCATATATAATTTTTTTGTTCCATCTTCATCAACATAACGATTTGCATAAGAGATAATACCAAAACTAGCTGTTCCATGAAATTCATATCCTTCAGGACTACCTATGGCAATAACAAATGTTCCTCTTTTAACATCATCACTATCAGCAAATTCTAAGGGTTTAATAAATAAGGACGAGGAAAAAGTAAGAATTGCTAAATCATCACTAGAACTAGCTCGAACAAGAGTTGCATTTATTTCATTTGTATCATGTCCTAAGTAAACACGAATGATATTCGATCCTTGAATGACATGTTGATTCGTAATAACATAATATGTATAATAGGCAACATCTTGATGTGATTTGGATGACTCTAAGTCTATTTCTGTTCCATCATTTAAAATGGCGATGCCCTCATAAATGACGCCACTTCCTGTTCCATCTAATCTTGGTGTAAACATAGTTCCTTTATATGCTCCTACACTAATGACGCCAGAGGATGCTTTTTCTATGGCTGCTTCTACTAATTCTTCAAATTCATCAATATGAATAGATACATCATAGGTTTTATTATATATTTCATTATTTGTTTTGTTTGAATTGCATCCACAAAAAATAAATAGAATACAGAATAAAGATATTAAAGATATGATTTTTTTCATGATTACACTCCATATATTTTTTTCACATTTTTTTCTACCTGATCTTCTATGATTTGTGTCGGTATCCCTTTTAAATTAGATATTTCCTGAATGACATAAGAAATATACTCTGGTTTATTTAATGTTCCTCTAAAAGGAACAGGTGTTAAATATGGCGCATCTGTTTCTGTAACAAGATGCGTTAAATCTATTTTTTCCACAATTTTTTTTAATTTTGTGTTTTTAAATGTTAACACTCCACCAATTCCTAAATAATATCCTTCTTGAATAAATTGATATGCCATTTCTAAGCTGTAGCTATAACAATGTATAATTCCTTTCGTTGGATGTTCTTTTAAAATTTGGTATGTTAATTCACAAGCATCTCTACTATGAATGGAAACTGGTTTATGATATTGATTGGCTATTTCAATTTGTTTGACAAAATATTCTTCTTGTAATTCCTTATTGTCTTTATCCCAATGAAAATCTAATCCAATTTCACCTATTCCAATAACTTTAGATTCTTGAAGCATTTTTAGTAACCAAGTTAATTCAATATCTTCTTCCTTGTTGACTTCGCTTGGATGAAGTCCAACAATAGCAAATAAATTGGGATATTGATTGGCTATTTCAATTGCACGTTCACTACTTTTTTTATCATATCCAACGATAAACATTTTTTTTACTTGATGTTGAAAAGATGTTTGAATGATGTCATCTAATATGTTATCATAGCTTGGATCATTTAAATGAATATGAGTATCAATGATCATATAAAACCACACTCCAATATGTTTATTATATCAAATTTTCATTAAAAATGGAAAGGATATCTTAAAAAATATATAAATATTGATACAATATAAAAACCAATTTCAAAACTGATTTTGACTTTTAATTTTTATTGTTTTTTGTATGAATTTTCACTCTTTTTAAATGCCTCGCAATATTTATGACACAAACCACTATTTAATGTTTTCTATACTTCAAACAGCTCTTACAAGAATATCATAAATAACAAATAGACGGTTTAATTAATATTCATTTATTTTATTCAAAAGATTCACTCTAAGCATTACTACATAAAAAGACAATTAATCAATAATCCAAAAGTATTTAAAGTATAAATCATTTAACTAAAAAAAGAC
>CANQVW010000098.1 GCA_947627395.1 uncultured Bacilli bacterium
AAGATTACTTTTTTCTGAAGCTTGTTCGTAACAATTTTGATATTGGTTGTCCTGATGATTTTCTCCAATTACATCACTAACGACACGTATAGCAATAAAGGGAACATGGAAAAAATAAGCAGCTTGGGCAAAACTACAAGATTCCATATCATAGCATAAAATAGAGTAATCAGAAAAGTAGGTTTGTTGCAAAAAGTCTGTTTTTTCTTTGGATGTTGTAAAGGAATCACAAGAACAAATTGTACCTATGTGAATATCTAGACCATCCAGTGATGAAAATATGGATAAACCACTTAAAAAAGCTTTTGGACACTGAGCCATTTGACCATAACTATATCCAAAGCCGCCACTTCTTAAATCGACATCCCCATAAACGATAGAGCTACTTACAACAACATCTAAGATATGTAAAGAACTTACTCCCCCTGCACATCCCACATTTATAAGACAGGAGATCCCATCAAAATGGGTAAATAAAATTCCTGATAACACTCCTGCCATGGTTTTTCCAATTCCCGATTCAACAAGGATAATCTCATGATTTTCTAATTTTCCTAGATAAAAAGTAAACATTTCAATTTGTTTTTCTTCTAAATCTTCTAATTTATTTTTTAAAAAAGTAATTTCTTCATGCATTGCCCCGACAACAGCGATTTTCATTGAATCAACTCCTTATACAATTGCATTGTAATTTCTTCATCTTGCTCTAACTGATGAACTAACTCTTCTTTTGAAGAAAACTTTTGTTCATCACGAATTCTTTTTAAAAATGAAACTGTAATTTCTTCTCCGTAAATATCTTTATTAAAATGAAATAAGTGAACTTCTAATCGCTCCTTTGAAACATAATTAAACGATGGATTTTGCCCAATATTGGCAAATCCTAAATATTCTTTTCCCAAAACCAAAACCAAAACAGCATAAACACCTTTTTTAGGAAAGATATGATTTTCTTTTTCAATATTTGCGGTACTATATCCAATCGTTCGACCAATTTCAGCCCCACGAACCACTTTACCTGTAATGGAATATCTTCTTCCAAGTAAGTATGCAACTTCTTCCACATTCCCTTCTTCTAAAAGGGTTCTTATTTCTTTAGAAGCCACTTCTTTATTTTGATATTTTACTTTAGGAACAACAATAACATTTGAATGTAATTCTTTTAATCTTTCAATTGTTCCTTCTTTTTGGTAACCAAAACAAAAATCATATCCAACAATCAACCAATCAAATGACTTTAAATACATTTCATAAAAGGATGTATAAGATAAATGAGCCAATTCGTCATCAAATGAAAGAACAATATGATAATCTATCCCATATTCTTCTAATCTTTTATTTTTTTCTTCGAATGTCATTAAATATCCTTGATTTTTTCTTTTATGTAAAACATAATCAGGATGAGGATAGAAAGAGATAACAACACTTTTTCCCTTGATTTCTTTTGCTTTTTCGATGGTTTGATGAAATAAAGTTTCATGCCCAAGATGGAGTCCATCAAAAGCACCTAGGGTACAAGCCGTAGGAAAGGGAATAGAAATTTTTTCATTTCTTTTTAATTTTATCGTTTTCACAATTTAACTCCAAACTCGTTTTGCTTTGTATAGATTTTGATGATCTTGTTCATAAATGGCAAGTAAAGATCCTTGATAGGTTAGGACAACTTCTTGTTTTAAACAAGGAACTTGTTTTAAGTAAGGAAGTTCTATTTTTTTTCCATTTAGAATTTCTTTCTTTTGTGTTTCATTGACTTCATAAGAATATAAATCATCTAAGGCTTGAACCATGGGAATCAGTTGATAATTTCCTATGGAAACATCTTCTAATGAATAGGCATTTTCTAAAGAAAAGTGACCTGAACGGATTCTAACCAACTGTTTCATTAAAGCTGGATATCCCAATCTTTTCCCAATTTCAACACATAAAGTACGTATATAGGTTCCCTTAGATACTGTAGTTCTAAACTTAAATGTTGCACAATTATTTTCAATATGAATTGGTGAGGTTTGTTCTAAAGAAAAGATTTCAATTTCACGCTCTTCTCTTTTCACAACTTTACCTTCTCTTGCTATTTCATATAACCTTTTTCCTTCATAATGAACACTAGAATACATAGGGGGTGCTTGCATTTGTTTTCCAATGCAACTAGATAAAACTTGATGAACTTGATCTTCTTCTAAAAAAGAAACTTTCTTAGTTTCTAGGATTTTTCCTTCTAAATCTTCTGTATCTGTTGATGCTCCAATGAGAATTTCACATTCCTAGGTTTTATCATGATTTAATAAATAATCAGATAATTTTGTTGCTTGATTCACTAAAACAACCAAAAGACCCATTGCCATAGGATCTAATGTTCCTGCATGTCCTATTTTTTTAACATGAAGGATTTTTTTAAGTTTTGTTAAAAGGGATTGTGAAGTCATATTTAGAGGTTTGTTGATTAATAAAATTCCACTTTCTTCCATTTAAAAGCTCCTTAAGGCAATTTCTAATATTTCATTGGGGTGATTTACAATATATGTTGCTTCTTTTAATTCTTCTTCCTTACGAAATCCCCATGTAACAGCAATCATAGGTAAAAAAGCATTTTTTGCTGTTTCAATGTCAATGGATGTATCCCCAACATAGAGAATATCTTGTTCAATTTGTAAAGCTTTTTTAATTTCTATGATTCCATCGATAGAGGGTTTAATTTGATTTTGTTCTTTTTTTCCTAACACATAAGAAAATAGATGGTTTCCAAAATAAGATTCAATGACTTGAATAGTATCTTGATGAGGTTTATTAGATAAAACCGCTGTTTGAATATGATGTTCTTTTAATGATGTTAATAATGAAAGAATACCATCATAAGGTTTGGTCTTATTTTTTTGATATTTTGTATAATATTTTAAATAACTTTCTTTTAAAGATGAAAAAGAATCCATAGATTCTTGAGGTAAGGCACGACGAACTAAAATATCGACACCACTTCCAACCATATATTTGATTTCTTCTATGGATCTTTTAGGAAGATGATTTTCTTTTAATGCTTCATTCATAGCATCATGAATATCTTCTATTGTATTTAATAATGTACCATCTAAATCAAAGATGACTAATTTTGTCATTTGAATTCCTCCATTTTCTATAGTATACCATAAATGAAAGTAAAAAAAAAGGCAATCTCATAAAAGATTACCTAAAAAATTATTCTAATTCTAATTTACGATTTAAAAGATATCTAGAAAGAAAATAGAATAAAATAATATATCCAATATTAAATAATAATTGAGGAATGTTTAAGGCAAAATAAAGTTGATAATATGAAACAGAACCTAAAATTTCTATAGCTCCGAAATAGGATCTTTGAAATACCCATGTTCCATCCCAAGTTAATCCAAAGCTAAAAAGCGATGGGATAATATTAACAATTTTCATACCATAACCTACGCCAAAATAAATCAAAACACCGATAAGAACTTTCTTTTTTCCAAATTTACCAATGTTTAATAAAGACAAAGTAAATAAAATGGTGACCAAAGTAAGAACAATTTGTATAAAGGTAGTAAAAACAACTGAAATAAAAACATCAAAGTGTTGAAACAAAGTTTGTACGAAGGCAGCAAAATCAGCAAATATTTTAAATCCTCCAACAAACAAACTTAAAATAAACACTCCTAATAAAGTAACAAGGATGGTTCCAACAATCCAAATACAATTGACAATTAATTTAGATAATAAAAGTTTGTCTGTTGAAACGGGAAGCATATGAGTTAAGTAAGCTTCGTGTCCAACAAATTTTGTATACATACTTTTCACAACATTAGCAATTAAAATAATTTCACCAGCAAATACACCTAAAATAAAGGCAGTGAAAAGGGTAACAAGAATACTCATGATTAGAGGATTAATAGTATTTATAGATAAAACTAAACGTATTAAACCTCCACCCAGTACGAAACTAGAAAAAATAGAGATATTTGCAATAAGAATATCTACCCATCCATCTTTAAATTCATGTTTAATTAATAGGCGCATAACGATATACCTCCTTAAATACTTCGTTTAAAGATTTACCACTAGATTCTTTAATTTTATTGACATCTTCTCTTAAATAAACTTTTCCTTGATTTAAGAAAATGGCATAATCTAAGATATCTTCTACTTCCGAAATTAAATGTGTGCAAATAATAATGGTGGAATCTTCATGATGATGATTTAAAATCATATGAAAAATTAAATCACGTGCAGCAGGATCCACTCCAGCAATAGGCTCATCAAAGATATATATTTTTGCTTTTCTTGATAAAACTAAGGAAAGTTGTAATTTTTCTTTTGTTCCCTTGGATAAAGATTTGAATTTCTTGTTCATGTCAATCCCTAATTGCATAATTAATTGCTTTGCTTTGTCATATTCAAAATCTTCATAAAAGTCCTTAAAGAATTCTAAAGCATCTAAAACATTCCATTTATTGGGTAAACAATTTTTATCAGGTAAATACGAAATAATTTTCTTTGATTCAATACTGATAGGACTTCCATCAATTAAAACTTCTCCTTGATATTGTTTTAAAAGACCTGTAAGTATTTTAATCATTGTGGTTTTTCCACTTCCATTAGGACCTAATAAACCGATGATTTTTCCTTTAGGAAAAGATAAATCTACTTGATTTAAGGCTTTGAATTTCCCATAATATTTATTTAATGATTTGATTTCAATAATGGATTCTTGCATATTTATATGATCACCTCTAATTAGATTATATCTTACTTTATTCTTTTTGGCAACTATTTTTTTACTTTTTATACTTATTTTATAATAAACTCATAGTGTATTATTTTTTGATTATTTCATTAAAATAATTTATTTTTAATGATTCAAATTCTAAAAAGGAATTTCTTTTTTTCTTTAATGTTTTAAAGATAATTTCCTACTTAAACGATATTTATGATAACCTTCTTTCCTTTATTTTAACCTCGTATGTTATTCTTTTTGTAAATAAATATCCTAAGATCAAAATAAGGATGTTACTTATTGTCATGGAATACCAAGTAGAACTTCTTTCTAAATGAAAAAAATGAATGAATACATATAGTAAAGGTAATCTAAGAATCCATAAACGTATCGTGGATAAGAAAAAAGAATCTTTTGTATGTCCCGATCCATGAAATAATCCTAAGATATTTTCAAATAATCCAACAATGGGTAATGTAAATAGACTCCACGGGAAATATTCTTTTGCAACTTGATAGGTATTCTCGTTCTTAGTCATTAGATGAAAGAGACTATTTTTAAGGGGATAAAAAAGTAAAATAGCAATCATTGAAAAAATTAGAATATAGTGGGTAGATATTCTAAAAAACCGTTTAGCCCTTTCTTTATTTTTTGCACCAATGTTTTGACCGACAAATGTGGATAAAATAATACTACAGGAAACAATGGGAATTAAAAGAATGTTGGTCACTTGATTGGCAATACTGATTCCAGAAACTGTTTCACTTCCAAAAGAAAGAATCAAACTTTGGACAAAAATAAATCCTAAATGGGTGATGATTTGACTCATTCCTGTGGGAAAGGATATTTTAAGAATAGATAAACATTTTTCTTTTGTGATTTTAGGTGGTTTTTTCCATATGGTTCTCTTTTTTAGTAAAGAATAAAGAATTAAGGGAGTGATCAATAGTTCTGAAATAACAGTACTGAGTGATGATCCCTTGATTCCTAAAGAGTAGTGGAATAAAAAAAGGTAAGATAAAATCACATGAAAAAGAATATTTAAAAAGGAAAGAATGAGTGGATGAAATGTATCTCCTTTTGCATGGTGTATTGCTTGATATATATAAAAGATAAAAAGAAAGGGACACCCTAAAGAGCGAATTCTAATATAGGAAATGGATGCATAATATATTTTCTCGTCTTTCTTTAAAACGTTCAT
>CANQVW010000099.1 GCA_947627395.1 uncultured Bacilli bacterium
TATACCACTTTTTGACCTTTTTTTAAAGTATTATATTAACCATGTCAATGACTATTAAAAGGTATAAAAAAAGACTGCTAACATTTTAATTTGTCAACAGTCTGAGGTTAGAGACCTAACCTTATTTAACATGCCTAAATTTTTTCACTTGTTTTTAAATTTTTCTTATATTTTGCGAAATAGAAAATCTTTTAACTGCTCTAGTTTACTTTTGGAATTTGTTTTCTTTTTCTTTGTCTTGATCGGTTTTTCTGGGCGACTCACACCATTGATTTTATCTTGATAATGATCAATGGCATCATTAATGAAATCTAAAAATTTATCAAAATCCATACCTTTCGCTATTAAAAAAACTCCTCATGACAAGGAGTTATGTAAGTTAGAACAAGAATGCTGCTCCACAAATGACTAGTAAAATAAACAATACTAGAATAAAGGCATAGCTTCCATATCCATTTCTGTTGTTATTTGATTCACAATAAGATCCACAAGGATTGCAACAAGCATTTCCACCAATATTTGTCATAGCATTTCCTCCTTTCACCTTATATTATGCAAAAGTATGAAAAATGTTATTACTTATGATACTTTTCTTTATTACCTCTATGGTTGAACCATTTTTACAAAATTGACATATAATAACATGAAATCAAATTTGTATAGGAGGATCCTATGTGTCAGATATCTATAATATGTTTGAAAGCGAAAAACTAAAAAGTCTCGCAAAATGGTTATATACTTTATCTCCTTTAGAAATTTCCTCCATTGGATGTGTAATTGGTTTAATTGGTATTGAAACCTTAACCGTAAATGAGCAAAATGTTATTGGAAACTTTTTAGAATTAATTGGGCAAATCTTACTAACCTCAAACGCTCAAGCATCTTGTGTAGACCCAAATTACGTCAGTCCTTCATTATGCAACTTAGAACAATTAGAAAAGAAATTCGATACCAAATTATATCAATTAAAAAAAGAATTTATCCAAAAAAGTAAGATGTCTTAAAAGACTTCTAGTCTAAGAAAAAAATCTAGAAATGACACGTTCAAACGTAGAAGCAAAATAAAGTAGTAAAAAAATTCCCACAAGAAAATACAAAATTGTGGCTACAATCACGGTGATAGTACAAGCTCTTTTTGCTTTTTGATCACCAAGAAAGAAGCAAAGAACAAATCCAATCAACCAAGTAAATAAACCCAAAACAATTCCTAAAGCTGTTCCTTTAATGGGTTTATCTTCAACATCTGTTGGTCTTGGCGTGGGTTTTGAATTTTCACACAAGCATCCACACTTTGGGCAAACATAAGCATCATCTACCAATTCATTTCCGCATTTATAACAATACTTCATTAGCCTCCTCCTTAAATTTTAAAACATTTTTGTAAATCTTTATATTCACCTAAAACAAGTAAAGTTTTCTGTCGATCCAAAACAAGGGTTGGAGATATTTTCACATTAATTTTATCTTCTTCTTTGATTGCAACAATATTAATGTTATATTTTTTACGAACATCAATTTCTCCAATACTTCTGCCTTCCCAAGATTTAGGAACAGGAACCTCAAAAATAGAGTAAGCATCGTCTAATTCAATATAATCCAAGATGTGATCTGCACTATAACGAATCGCCATCCAAGATGCCAATTGTTTTTCAGGATAAATAATTTCATCAGCACCATTTCCAAGTAAAAACTTTTCTTGTCGATCTTGTTCCGCTCTTGAAACAATTTTTTTTGCTCCTAATTCTTTTAGTAAGTAGGTTGTCTCTAAGGAGGCCTGAAAATCATTTCCAATAGTTACAATACATAAATCAAAACTACGAACACCTAACGTTTTTAAAAAGTTTTCATTGGTACTATCGCCAATTTGCGCATTCGTAACATAAGGCAATACTTCATTAATGTACTCTTCATTCTTGTCAATTGCCATCACTTGATGTCCTAACTCGTTTAATTTGACGGCAACATGTTTTCCAAATTTTCCAAGGCCAATTAATAATATGGATTTTTTCTTCATATTTACCTCCTATCCTACCGTAATTTTGCCTACTGGATATCGATATGTAGGCTGTCTGACAATTCCTATCGCTGCATAGATTAATGTTAAGCCACCAATCCTTCCAACAAACATTAAAATCATTAAGAGTATATGTGAGATTGCACCTAAACTTGGTGTAATTCCTAAGGTTAAACCAACCGTTGCAATGGCGGAAACTGTTTCATATAAGCAATCTAATAAAGGAAGATTTTCTATTTTACTAATGATACAAGCACAAGTTACAGAAAGAATGATATACATTAAAAGAATAGCAGCGGCATTTTTCACAGTTTCATCCGCAATTCTTCTTCTCAATACATTGGTATCTTTTTTTCTTCGAAAGACAGAAAGTGAAGATGCAACTAGAACACAAATGGTGGTTGTTTTAATTCCTCCAGCAGTAGATCCAGGGGATCCTCCAATCATCATTAAAACAATGACAATAAAAATACCCGTTTCACTAAACAATGATACATCGGTTGTATTAAATCCTGCAGTTCTCGGGGAAATAGCTTGGAATAAGGAGGTCCAAATTCTTTCTTTCATCGGCATGCGCTGACATTCAAAAAAGAAAAAATATAAACTTGGAAGTAAAATTAATATCAGTGTTGCAAGTAAAATCATTTTAGATTGAACTCGATACTTTTTGATATGAAAACCATGATGATAAACATCCTCCCAAGTTAAAAAGCCTATACCTCCAATAATAATTAACGCCATAATGACTAAATTAATGAGGGGTTGTGTACTATAACTTGTTAATGAGGGAAAACTATTTGCTTCTCCCATTAAATCAAATCCTGCATTACAAAAAGCAGAGACCGAGTGAAATAAAGAAAGCCAAAGTCCTTTAATGCCATAATCTTTACAAAAGATGGGTGCCATAATGATGGCTCCAAGTAATTCAATAATGAGCGTTGTTTTCACAATAAAGCGAACTAAGCGAACAACACCACTCATGCTTTGAGCTGCCAAGGCTTCTTGCACAGTACTTCGTTGCATGAGTCCTATTTTTCTTCGAGTTAATGTAATTAAAGCAACTAAAAAAGTAACAACGCCCATGCCTCCAATTTGAATGAGAAATAAAATGATGACTTGTCCAAAAACGGACCAATGGCTCGATGTATTGTAGACAACAAGTCCTGTCACGCAAGTTGCTGATGTTGAAGTGAACAAGGCATCTAAAAAAGGAGTCATCACTCTATCTTTACTCGCTATGGGTAGCATTAAACAGATGGATCCTAACAAAATCACTACTATAAAACCAATAATAATAATTTGAAAAGAAGACAAATGCTTCAACACAGGTTGTTTTAAAACAGATTTCGTTTTCATGTTTTTCTCCTCGTATATTATATGTGTAAAATAGAACATACAATGATTCCTATAATGCTCGATAAAAGAATCAGGGTTATTGAAGATATTTTTCTTTTAAATACCCGTTTATAAATCATCGAACAACCCAACAGGATCATCAAAATCATGAAAGATGCTTTTTCAAAGTGAACATGCTTCATTTCAATTCCAACCTCATTCATGAGTAAAAAAATCCCAGTAGATAAAATTAACGCAATAATGACCGGCTCTACTCCTTGTAAAAAATATTTCACAAAACGATTCTCAATGAATTTTTTTAAAACGGATGCAATCAATAAAATAAGGATAAATGAAGGTAAAATCACTCCTAATGTTGCAACAATACTTCCTAAAAATCCACCTTGGATGGAACCAACATAAGTAGCAATGTTCACTGCAATAGGTCCTGGAGTTGATTCACATATTCCAACAAATGAATAAAAATCATTTGAACTTAACCATCGATGTGAAACAACAACTTCTTCGATGAGAGGTAACATTCCAAAGGCACCGCCAAAAGAAAAAAGACCAATTTTAAAAAATTCTAAAAACAAGGAAAGATAAATCATTTTTGATCCTCCTTTTTAAAATAAGAGGATAAACTTGAAAAAACAATTCCTAAAATTCCACCAATCAAAATAAAGAAAATAGAACTAAAATCAATGGAAGTTATTTTAAAAATAAGCGCACTAAGAAGAGCTATCATCAATATAATGATACGATATTTTGATTTTTTCATATGATACACCATAGAAAACCCAGTCTTTATAATTAAATAACATACCCCACACTGAATGCCTATAAATGCATATTGAACATATCTATTTTCCATGATCGATGAGAGAAAAAGGGAAAGCAAAAAAATGATTACAAGAGAAGGAATCACAACCCCCAGTGTTGCAACCAAACTTCCCAGAAATCCCCTTTTCTTGTATCCAACAAAAGTTGCTAAATTGATGGCCAATGGCCCAGGAGTCGATTCTGCTATAGCAATGATTTCAATGAACTCTTCTTCTGTTAGCCAACCTTTCTTTTCAAGAATATGTTCTTTAATTTGAGCAATCATAGCATATCCACCACCAAAGGTGAATAAACCTATTTTTAAAAATGTTATCCATAAATGAAAAAGCATATCCGTAACCTCATCTAAGGTTTGTAATTTAGATTCACATTATTTTAACACATTTTATTTAAAAAAGCAAAAAAACGCTCGGGGAATCGAACCCGGAGTCGTTTTTACGGTAGAATGGTAATGATGCACAACATTCTACATGAATAATTATAACACAAGATAAACTTTTTTTATACTTTTATTTTTCAAACCGTTGAACAACCTCTTTTAACTTATTTACAATCTTTAGTTGATATGGACATCTAGTTTCACATAGATGACACTCAATACAACTCGAAGCTGGTACTTTCATTTGGTCATATCGACTTTTTGCCCATTCTTTCAGTTGATATCGCTCGTCATATCCTTCTAGGATAAAACAAGTTGGAATATCAATTCCAACACTACATGGTTTACAATATCCGCATCTTCTACAAAACTCTTGATTGAGTTTAAGTCTGATTTCTTCGATTCTTTCCAGTTCATCTAAAGTATATTTTCCTTCTGAAACAGAAGCATTTTCATGAACTTGTCTTTCATTTTCCATCCCCGGAATCACAACACTTATATAAGGATGATTTAAAATGAATTTTAAACCTAAAGAATAATCTTGAATCGCTCCTCCAGCAAAAGGTTTCATCGCAATAATTCCCATATTTCTTTCATACGCCTTCTTAAAAAGTTCTTCTGCTTGTCGCTCTAAAAGATTATAAGGAAATTGAATAGTTTCAAATTCATTTGAATCTAAAATGCTCATTAACATTTCTAAACTATGAGAAGTAATCCCAATGTGATGAATTTTTCCTTCTCGTTTGGCTTCTTTTAAAGCTTCAAGAGCTCCCTGGTAATCTTCACCTATTTTAAGATTATGACATTGATATAAATCAATATAAGAAGTGTTTAAAAGTGTTAGACTTTGTTGGATATCTTTTTTCATTTCCTCATACGTTCTTGCCATAGATTTTGTGGCAAGAAAGAACTTTTCTCTTCTACCAACAAGAGCTTTTCCAAATAAAGATTCACTGGTTGTATAACCCCTTGCCGTATCAATAAAATTCATATGATGTTCTTCCATAGCATCAATGATTTTTTTTGCATCTTCTAAAGTGGCTCTTTGAATAGGAATTCCTCCACAACCTATCCTAGAGACGATACAATTGGTTTTCCCTAATCTATTTTGTTTCATCATATCACCTACCATTTCCAAGGTTCATGGATTTCGACTGAAAAAGAAGAAAGTGTTTTGGGATGCAAAAAGGTCATTTTTCTGCAATGAAGCAATAAGCGCTCTTCCTCTTTTTTTCCATATAATTTGTCCCCAACAATCGGATGATGAAGGGATGCCATATGAACACGAATTTGATGTTTTCTTC
>CANQVW010000100.1 GCA_947627395.1 uncultured Bacilli bacterium
CAATTATTTTTAACTGTTTTTTTAAAAAATAGCTCATTTTTGGGGTTTTTACTAATAACCGCCGAGGCAAACTCGGGTTATATCAAAACTAAAAAGAAATGTCAAAAAAGAACATGTAAAATAAAAAAAGCTACTTATAAACTAAATCTAGTTTTAAATAGCTTCTGTTTTCACTATTCTCTTACAAATGGTAACAATGCCATATGACGTGCACGTTTAATTGCAATAGCTAATTCTCTTTGATAAATTGCTTTAGTGCCTGTTACACGTCTAGGTAAGATTTTTCCACGATCTGAAACGAATTTTCTTAATAATTCGTAATCTGTAAAATCAATTTTTTCTACTTTATGATCTGTGAAATAACAGCTCTTTTTTCTTTTTGGACGAAAGCCTGGCATTTCTAATAACCTCCTATTTTAAAATGGTAAATCATCATCAGAAATATCAAAATTATTTTTAATATCTTCAAATGGATTTTCATCAGGAACACTTTGTTCCCTACTTTGCTTTACTGGTGAAACATTTCCGTGTGAAGAATAATCATTGGCATAAGAAGTTTGTCTACTTTCTCTTAGTGGAGGAACTTCTAACTGACTCAAATCTCCATAACCTCCGTCTTGACGTTTTGGTTCAATGAAATGAATCTGTTCACACAAAACTTCAACAACATTTCTTCTTACGCCATTGTTATCATCATAGCTTCTAGTTTGTATGCTTCCTTCAACAGCAATTTGTCCACCTTTTTTAATGTATCTAGCTAAATTTTCTGCTTGATTTCTCCATGCAATACAATTAATAAAATCCGCTTGTCTTTCACCGTTTCTATTTGAATAGTTACGATTTACAGCAAGACTAAATTGAACGACACTAACATCCGTTGGTGTTTTTCTCAATTCTGGATCTTTCGTTAATCTTCCAATTAATATAACCTTATTCACAACTGCCTCCTTTTAGTCTTTTACTAAAATATGACGAATGACGCCTTCTTTAATGTTGCAAATACGATCATATTCAGCAACTGCTTCATTATTGGCATTTACAAAAAATTTAACATAATATCCTTTTTTAAAATCTTGAATTTCATAAGCTAATTCTTTAATTCCCCATTCTTCTACTGAAAGAATTTCTCCACCTCTATCAGTGAAAATTTTGTTCAAATCATCAATGGTTGCTTTGATTTGTTCTTCAGTAAAGTCAGGACGGATAATGTACATGCCTAAGTACTTTTTCATCTTGACACCTCCTTTTGGTCTAATGGCTTTTTAAAAAGCAAGGATGAATAACATCAAATTATTCATACTTTATGTATTTTACCACATTTTCCTAGAAAAGTCAAATACAATTCAAAAATTAAAATTTTACTGATTGAAAGTTTTTTTAAAATTTATTTTAATTATAATTCTCACTTTGCTTGCTATACATTTGATAATATTTTCCATTTAAATTCATTAATTTATTATGATTTCCTTCTTCAATAATTTCACCATTTTTAAAAACAATAATTCTATCCATTTTTGTTGAAATTGCTAGTCTATGAGAAATAAATATCGCAATTTTATTTTTTGAAATATCTAAAAATTTATCATATATTTCACTTTCAGCAAGTGGATCTAAATTAGAAGTAGGTTCATCTAAAATGATGATTGGTGTATTTTTATATACTGCCCTTGCTATGGCAAGTTTTTGCGTTTGCCCTCCTGATAGTTCCATGCCTTTTTCACTAAATTGTTTAGATAAATAAGTGTCTATATTGTTTGGAAGTTGTTCAATCACATCTAATAAATCTATGTTTTTCAAAATTTCATATAATTTTTCTTGATCATACGTTTCACTCAGTATATTAGAAAAAGATAAAGCAATTTTAAATAAACTCTTAATGATGATCACTATAAAAATAGTTTTATTTAATTGAAACAAATTTTTTAGAAGAAAAAATAGATTTGATATTTTATTTTTCATTTATGATACCTCTTATAAATTATGGTGATTATAAAATTAAAATATATTGCAAAATAAAAATATTATTTATATGATTCTAATTTTACCATATTCATATTTTCATAATATAGGTTGAGTTATATTTAAATTATATAACAAAATAGGATGATTTATCAAAAAAATAAATTTTGATAGTAACATAGTAAGATCATGGATATAAATTTTCAAATGATTCAATTAAAAATACTTTCAGGAGTTATTTCAAATTTTTTTCAAAGAAAATATATATACTTATAGCTTAAAATAGTTGTCATAATTTATTAATAATAGTTAAATTAAAAATACAAATTTTTTTAATTTGTAAAATAAAAGGTATACTTCATGATAAGGATCAATTAAGGTCCTTATTTTTCAGTATACCGATTTATACAAATATTATAATTTCACTTTTTGTAATTTTCCTAAAGCATTTTCCATTAAATTCATGACTGGATTGATTAACAAAATCATTAAAATTAACATGAGAATATTGGCTAATTGATGTCCTGTCTCTCCTTCAACAACTCCTAATGGCCATTGGATTTTTAATAATCCATTTAAAAATTCACCAAGAGCTGTATTTGTTCCGCAAAGAATCAAAATCACAACTGAACCAACTAATGAAATTGTAAAGACAATCATTTTAATCCAATTGAATGGTTTACACATACGATACAAGACAGTTAAACAAGTGGCAATGGTTACAAATAGTGCCATTGTAACATAATTATCATTATAAATTCCATCTTTAATCCAACCAAACTCGGGAACTAAAATGCCACAAGCATATAAGGCACCATGAAACAATAAAACTGTCAGTGCACCTGGTAATGCCGATTTAAGTACATTAGAAATAAACCTTCCTTGAACTTTTTCTTTATTTGGTAAAAGTGAAATAAATGTTGCAGGGAAACCTATGATCAATGCTTCAATTAAAAGAAGTTGTGATACTTCAAATGGATATTTTTAAAATAAGCATAAGTAAAGAATGGTTAATAAAATTGTGAAAATGGTTTTGACTAAAAATAGTGTAGATGTTCTTTGAATGTTATTGATGACTCTTCTTCCTTCAGCAACTACAGCTGGCATAGAAGAAAAATTAGAATCCATTAAAACAATATTTGCAATATTTCTTGTTGCTTCCGATCCTGAAGCCATGGCAATAGAACAATCGGCTTCCTTTAATGCCAGAATATCATTCACACCATCCCCTGTCATGGCAACTGTTTTTTTCTTAGCTTTAAATGCTTCAACAAGTGCTCTTTTTTGTGATGGAGTAACACGCCCAAAAATCGTATAATCAAAAGCAATTTCTTTAACTTCTTCATCACTTAAGCCTTCTAGGCTAACATATCGATTGGCATTTGGCACACCAACACGATGAGCAATTTCAGAAACCGTTAATGGATTATCTCCAGAAATGACTCTTACTTCAACATCATTATTTCTAAAAAATTCAATGGTTTCATAAGCTTCATCTCGAATGTGATCTTGAATGACAATTAATCCAATCGGCTTCACATTTTTTGGAATGGTATCTCCCTTTAATGGAGTGGCTGTATGACCAAGTGCAAGTACTCGACAAGCTTGTGCTGCAAAGCGGTCTACTTTGGATTTCACTTTGTCATAGTTATCAATTAATACAAACTCTGGTGCACCTAAATAGAATGTTCCTGCATTCTCAAAGGTTACGGCACTAAACTTTCTCTTTGAAGAAAAAGGAATGGTTTGAATTGGTTTTAAAACTTTGTTTACATCAAAAAAGCGAATGAGTGCTTCACTGGTTGCATTGGTATCAGTGAAAGAATTCATCATGGATCCAACAATTTCACGAATGGTATAATCAGTTGTATTCTTTACTTCTAGGCAATCAACAACTCTCATCGTTCCATCTGTGATGGTTCCTGTTTTATCTAAACATAAGATATCTACTCTAGCTAACATTTCAATACAATAAAGTTGTTGAACGGAAGTATGATTTTTCTTTCCTAAACGATATACACCAACACTTAATGCGATAGTAGTTAACAAGAATAATCCTGATGGAATCATTCCAATAATAGCCCCTGCTACTCTTGGCATGTTATCCACAAACTTTTCATAAAAACTTAAGCCTTCTTGACTATGAGAGAATGCTTGCCAAAATAAAATAGCCGCCAGTGGAATAATTAAAATTCCAATAATACGTATAATCCAATTTAATGTTCTTAATAATTCTGAACGGTTTTCTTTTTGTTGTTTTGCTTCTGTTGCAAGTTTTTCGATATAATTATCTTTACCTACATTTTCAACTCTTGCATAACAAGATCCACTCGTAACATAACTTCCTGAATATAATAAATCTCCTGGATTTTTCACAATTGCATCAGATTCACCTGTAATCATGGATTCATTGACTTCCACAGTTCCTTCCGCAACAATGCTGTCTGTTACAATTTGTTTTCCTGTTGTGAATTGAATAATATCATCTAGAACAATTTCGCTTGTTGTAATTTCTTTTTCTTCTCCATCTCGAACGACAACCGCACGAGGTGCAGAAACTAAAGAAAGTTTTTCAATCATTTTTTTGGCTTTTAGTTCTTGCACAATTCCTAAAATTAAGTTTGGAATAATAACAGCAAGGAATGTTAAATTGGTCCAACTACGAGCAATACACAATAAAACAGTAATAATTAAATATAACATGTTAAAGAATGTAAAGATATTGCCACGAACAATTTGCCATGTTGTTTTGGTTGTTTTAATGTTGTTGACATTACAATAACCATGAGCAATTCTTTTTTGTGCTTCTTCTTCCGTTAAACCAACATGAACATCTATATCTTTTAAGCGGACAAGTTCAAATGTTTCAACAGTTTCTAGTTGAGATGTTTTTTCGTCTTGAACAGAAGTTTCTTCATTATTTGTTTCAAAAAAGTTTTCTTCCTGATTTTCTTCTTTTAATTCATGAACAACATCAACTTTAGTTTCTTTATTTGTGTTTGTGTTTTTTCTTGTTCTTTTTTTGGTTGTTTCAGTTTCACTCATTGACTTTCCCACCCTTTAGTAACATGTTATGAATCGTTTTCATTTTACCACATTTTCTCAATTACTTCAAGCATTATTTTTTGTTTGTCCGTTTCTTAATTGAATATGATATTGTTTTAAAGCAAAATAACCCCGATTGTAAAGTAAATATCTTGACATCATTCCTTTTTTAAAATCTGTTGATTTAAACTCTTTTGTATTGATGGATATAATTTGTTGATGATGTTTTTTTTCATTTTCTTTAAATATTTTCTTTTTCATAAAATTTTCTATTTGCTTTTCTTCACTCACTTGAAAAGCTAAAGAATTTTGAAAACACCATGTTGGAAAGTTATCACTGACTCCACCATCTGTAAACATATATCCTTGAATATAATAAGGTTCATAAACAAAGGGCATGCAAGCGCTCATACATACTGCTTTCGCAATCGGAAAGGTATCCGGATGAATTCCTAATACTTTTAAATCATGAGGTAGAACAAACATTTTTCTTAATTTTAAACATGTAGAGATCATAATTACTTTATAATTATTTCCTATCTTAATATCAGAAAATAGTCTTTTTTGTTTTGCCATAAAGAGCTGGTCTAAATAATTTTCTAAGGGTTGCATAGAATATAAGCCCTTTGTATGAACAAAGGATAGAATTTTATCTGTTGTCTTTCTTTCATTTTCAGGGAGTAATACGCTCATTGGAAGTTGATTTATGATTTCTTCTAATTCATAAGAATCATATCCAACCGCAACTAAACTTGCAATCATGGCTCCTACACTGGTTCCAGCTAAATAGCCAATGGGGATCTGTTCTTCTTC
>CANQVW010000101.1 GCA_947627395.1 uncultured Bacilli bacterium
GTCCACTTATATTTTTCTTGGTAACCAGTGGCTGCAGAGCATCCAGGTGCTTTTTCATCAGCAGTACCAAGTTGAGATAAGTTATCTTGTGGAGTTGATCCACTAGCTCCTGCATAGGTTCCACCAATATAAATGATATTATTTGTTTTTGCGATACCAACATTAACTGTAATTTCACTTGTGTTAGTTTCATCATCAATATCAATGCTATAAGTTAAACGAACTTCATGATATCTTAAATATTGTTTTAATAAATTAAATTCAGCATCGAATAATTCTTCTTCGTTAGAAGTCCAAGTGATAGCAAGATTATCAAATTCGCCACCAGATGTTCCAGTTGCTGCACCTACAGTTGTAGGTAAAGGTAATTTATTTCCACATTCACGATCTTTTTGACCAAATGGGAACCAATCATAGTTTGCTAGGAAGGTATCAACTAAGCCATTTGATACACTTAACATAACTCTTTGAGCATCTGTTTGAAGTGGATTAACAGTATATTCAAATTTGAATTGTTCTCCATCAAACGCGAATGCATCAGAAGTAGTTCCAGCATAAGCAACAGTTGCAGTTAAAGTAACTGGTTTTGTTTGATCTAAATCTGGATTAAATCTTCCGTTTTCTTTAATTACAGTTGCATCACTTGTTTCCCAAGTAATAGATATACCAGCAAATTTTCCAGTAATATCATTTACTGGTAAGATAATGTTAGCACCATTAATGATATATCTTCCAAAAGCATCTGCTTGAGGTAAAACGTTACATTGAACATATAATAAGATTTCTTCTTTTGTATATCCGTCAGCAACAACATTAAATCTCATAATATCACTTGCTCCACCACATGTAATATATGCAGTTAATAAAACTTCAGTATTGTCAAGTGGTTTAGTGAATGTTCCGTCTTCACTAATTGGATTTGGAGAAATATCACATGAAGATGACCAACTAATATTTACTTCATAACCAGCATCAGTTGCATCAACTTTAGTTGGTAAATATAAGTCACCATCAACATTATGTTTGTCAGCACCAACATATGGAGCCATTAAATCTTCCAATTTTCTTGTAGCATATTTAATAGCTGTAAACTCGTTAATTTCTACATCTCTAACAATTTTAACTGTGAAATCTTGAGATTGAGTTGATCCATTATATTCTAAATCTAATTTTAATCTTTCAACAACATCTCTTGTATAGTTATATAGATAAATATTATCCACTAATACATTACCATCTTCATCTTTCCAAACAGCTGTAACTTCAGGATTGTCAGGAACTGGTAATTGGTAATCACCATTAATGAATTCTGGCATTTTTTCTTGAACTTCTTTAACTGCATTTAATAAAACTCTTGGGTTTTCATATGCATCAACAACATGAATTTCAAAGCTCTTAGTAAGTGCAGAGTTTCTAACGGATGTGGCAGTTACCGTAGTTCTACCAATAGATACACCCTTCATAACACCATTTTCATCAATAGTTACATGACCATTGTTTGTAGTCCATTCAACGGTAGTACTTGCATTTTCAGGTTCAACTGTAACATATAAAGTTGCTGTTTCACCAACTGCAAGAACAAATTCATTATTTTGTTGAGGTAAAGTTGCTGTTAAAATGTCAATAGAAGTAGGCACTTCACTTGCTTTAACTTTAACAACATATGTGTTTTCTTCTACCATTCCACGGTAGTTTACTTTCGCAGTTAAAGCAACTTCTGTATCTTCATCAGGAAGTGTAACAAAAGCAGTTTTTCCCTCAATAGAAATAATCTTTTCATTTGAACTTTCCCATGTAACAGTAGCATCTTCAATGCTAGTAGGTACAACGAAATCCCCTGTAACAGATGATGGAACGTCAAGACTACCAGCCCATTTTGCTAAATCACTTTCGATGTTGCTACATCCAACAAGAACAATTGCTGCAAGTGCAACAATGATTAGCAAAAAACATTTTCTCATTTTTGTTAACATTGAAATCCTCCTCTTTTTCAATTTTTTATTTTTTCGATTTATTTCCTAAATCTACCTATATTTTATCCGATTTTATTGTAAAAGTCAATAGAATTTGAAAACGTTTTAAAAAAAATCGATAAAAATAATTTCTGAGATGAAAACGTTTAATGAAAATAACATTTAAAAGATGCCATTTTTTCTCCTCAAAAGATGTTTCTTTCAGAAATTATATCAAAATCTTCACTTTAAGAAATTTAAAGAAACTCGGAACAATTCTTGTTGTTGTTCATAAGTATCATATCCATGACCTGCTTTATCAATAATATGTAGGTGAGAATTACCATAACGAACAGCATATTGAATCGCAAAAATATACGGGACAGAAACATCAGCTCTTCCACAAATCACTTGTACAGGATGGTGGAAAGAGGATGTGTTTTGATACATATCATATTTTTCAATGGTTGTTGCAAAATCTTCACTCATTTCAAACCCTGAAAAATAGGCATGACCATTCTCTAGTTTTCTTGCATTTTCAAAATGAGCTCTAGCAAGTTCTCTCATGTTTCCTGCAGGAGACCATAATAAAAGCTTAGAAACTGTTTCATCGGTGGATGCAAGACTTGCAACTGCACCACCTAGACTAAATCCTAACACTTCTACTTCTTTGATTCCTGGAACCTGATGAGCATAGGAAATCATTTGTTTAGCATCTTCCAGTAAACTATCAAATTCGAAATCATAAAATTCACCTTCAGATTCGCCATTACCATGATAATCCATGCGTAGACTTGCAATGCCTTCTTTGCTTAACAATCTAGATAATGATCGAAAATGACCATTGTGTTCCATACGATGACCTGTGAATCCATGAAGCATGACAACAATTTTTTGTGCCTGTTCAGGTAAATCTAAATAACCACGTAACATCAATCCTTTAACATTTTTTATTTCAACATGTTTAATCACGACCAACACCTACTTCTTTTAAAGCATTGCGAATATGTCCATGATTTCTTTCAAGACATTGAGTTACTTCTTCTATAGAATCTATTCCACTTAAAATAGCAAATAAAGCTTTTTTGACACTTCCAAAGCGGTCAATATATTTTTGTGCTTCTTCATTTGAAACACCTGTTGCCTGCGTAATAATACTTTGGGCACGCTTCACTAATTTTAAATTGGTTGGTTGAACATCGACCATTAAGTTTCCATACACTTTTCCCATACGAATCATAGAAGTTGTTGAAATCAAATTACAAATTAATTTTTGTGCTGTTCCTGATTTCATTCTTGTAGAACCTGTAATGGGTTCAGCACCTGTAATAGCTTCAACAGGATAATCTACTTTTTTCGCAATTTCACTATTGGGTGAAGTTGTAATACATCCTGTAGCACATCCAATGAATTTTGCATATTCCACAGCTCCTACAGCATAAGGAGTTCTACCACTTGCTGTGATTCCAATGACAACATCCTTTTCTGTTAATTGAATGTTTTTTAAATCTTCAACAGCCATTTCAGTTGAATCTTCTGCTCCTTCTACGGCTTTTGTCATGGCTTTCATTCCACCAGCCATAAGACATTGTACCATTTCATCTGGGCAAGAATAGGTTGGTCGACATTCAACTGCATCTAAAATACCAATTCTTCCACTTGTTCCTGCACCAACATAGATTAATCTACCCTCTTGATAGAATGCTTTCACAATTCTATCAACCAATAAAGAAATTTGTGGTAAAGCTTTCTCTACAGCAAAAGGAACGGTTTTATCTTCATTATTAATCACTTTTAAGATGTCTAATGTTGAAAGGCTATCAATATTCATTGTATTTGGATTTCTTTGTTCTGTACCTATTTTTTTTAGATCTACACTGTTCATTTTCTTTTTGTTGGACTTAAGGTAATGTTTCCTAGAATGACATCTTGCTTTGCACCTGTTGCACTAGGTACATTACTTGGGCGATGATTGATGGTTTCATATCCCATAATTGCAAAAGCCATTGCTTCTTTAGCATCACTATTAATTCCAAATTCCTCCCCTGTTAATATTTCTAAATGTGTAATTTCTTTTAATCTCTTCATTAAATAACGATTGTGTGAACCCCCACCATTCACAACAACTAAATCAATATCTTTTAGGAAATGTTCGTAATGATAAGCAATGGAGCGTGCTGTAAACTCTGTAATCGTGGTTACAATGTCTTTTTTATCATACGCATCAAAATGTAATTTTTGACTTAACTCTTCCATGAATACATAACTGTATTGCTCTCTGCCTGTTGATTTTGGTGGTTTTCTTTGTAAGAATTCATCTTTCATTAATTCTAAGATGATTTCATCAATGATGTTACCTTGTAATGCAATTCTTCCATCTTTATCATAAGGTTTAGAAAAGTATTTTTTCACGAAATAATCTATCATAACATTTCCAACACCTGTATCAAAAGATAAAACATCTTTCATTGTTCCATTCTTTTTAAGATAAGTTAAATTCCCAATGCCACCAATGTTTTGTAACACAATATTTTTTGTATTACTATGAAACAAAACATATTCAGAGAAAGGAACAAGTGGCGCTCCTTCACCTCCAGCAGCGACATCCATCACACGAAAGTTAGAGATGGTAGGAATTCCTGTTTGATAACTAATGATGCTTGCTTCCCCAATTTGCAGGGTGGATGGAACATGACTAGAACATTTGGTTCCTTTTGGGTCGTGCCAAATGGTTTGCCCATGACTTGCCACAAAGGAAATGTCATTATATTCATATGCACTATCTTGTAATAATAGGTCAATTGCTTTCACAAATTGATATCCCAATTCAAAATTTAAACTACTAATTTCATTTAACTTTGCTGTTTCTATATTTAAATTTCTAGAAAGACGTGTTTTAAAAGACTCATCATAAGGTAAGGTCACAAATTTAACAAGTTCAAAACGCTCATTTTCTATATTTACAAGAGCAGCATCTACCCCATCTAAGGAAGTGCCACTCATCAGACCAATCGCTAGCATTTGATACCTCTTCTAAGACCCATGTAGAAAGCACCGTAAATTGGATCTTTTTCTCCTTCAACAATGTTTGCTTGAACATGGTTTTGTTCTAAAGTGGAAATTAAACCTTCTTGTACAAAAGAGTTGTTGCTAATAAATCCACCTCTAAAGCCAAGAACAGTTGGTGAAGCAATTTTTAAACGAGCCATAACATGCAAAACATCCTTTGCTAAATAGGCTCCATTTTGTCTCAACCATTCTTGCGCTTCTACGTCACATTTTGCTTCTTCACTAAAAAATTTTGAATAAGCTGCTACTTCATTTTTAGTATGTTGATACATTAAAATTTTAAAATCTTGTATATCTTGATAGCCTAGAGTTTTCATAAATTTCTTTCCAAGTTCAGGAATCATGCCTGTTTCTTCATAAGTCTCAATGATTTGGATGATATAATCTTTAACACAACTATATGCAGAACCTCTTTCATTTAATAGATGTCCCCATCCGCTCACAAGAAATGTTTCTTCATTTTGAATTCCTAAAACAGAAGTTCCCGTTCCTGACAATACCAAAATACCTTTGTCATGTTGATCTTGTATAATTGAATAAAGGGCAATCACCGCATCATTTTCCATAATTACTGGAACCTGAAATTCGTCTCTAAATTCTTTTCTTTTTGCCTCTTTATCAAGAACAACACCAAATCCTGAAATTCCCATGGCAATTCCTGCGATGTCATGTTGTGGCGTAAGAGAAGAAAAAGCTTGCTTAACCCCATCTTTTATGTGGATAAACGCTTTTTCATGCATAACAGCAGGGCTTCCAGAACCAACAGC
>CANQVW010000102.1 GCA_947627395.1 uncultured Bacilli bacterium
TGAATTTAAAGCCGTAGAAGAAGATACGAATATTTTTATTTATCCAGGATATCAGTTTCAAGCGATTGATGCTTTGATTACAAACTTTCATTTACCAAAATCAACGTTATTAATGTTAGTGAGTGCCTTTTCTTCTAAAGATATTATTTTAAATAGTTATAAGGAAGCCATTCAAAAAAAATATCGTTTCTTTTCCTTTGGAGATGCAATGTTTTTAAAATAATATCATCATAAGAAAAAATATTCATAGAAACATCTATCCTCTTAAGGTAGGTGTTTTTTATTAAAAAAGTGAATTATTATGGAATTTTCAACAAAAATAGGTTAAAATAATAAAAATATAATGTCGGGTTTATTTCGAAAAAATTAAGTCAAAAAGAAAATTTTGATGAATATATTCCATTATTTTTGAAAAATGCATTTTTTTGTAAATGAAATTTGAGGAAAATTATGAGAATTATATGAAGAATAGGTATTTATTTGTCAAAAAGGATAGGTAATCAAATCCAAACATTAGATAAACAATATTAAATGGTCCTAAAGAAAAAGATATTCCTATAATGTATGATTGTTTTCTTTCCTCGTATTTTACCAAAAGCTACCAAACTCTTGTATTGCTTAAAATCGTATGAAAAATACTTTTTGACTGTTACATATATAGAATTGATGAGGGAAAAATGAAAGGGCATTGCAACCATATTTAAAAATATTTTTTAAATGTGGATGTACTTATAAAAAGAGAGCATTATTGAATTTATTTTATTATCTGACGATAAAATTCGCCAAAATAAAAATTAAAGTGAAACTTGCTGAAACAGAAATTCAGAATTCTAAAGATTTAAAAATAGTGAAAAGGCGTAGGCTTATCTGTAGGAAAGTAAAAGATCAACAGAAACAATTGAAAGAATTTATTTTTTTTGAATGTGAAAAGTTTAGAAGAAATGAGGATACTCATTTAAAATCTTATGATAAATTCATATTGTAATCAAAAGTATTTTATGTTATTATATTTTAGGAGAATTACATCAATAGTTTTAAAACCATTGATATAATAAAAACAAAGAGACTAAATGTGACAAAAAATTGATATAAGTAAAAATATTTAACAAATAAAAATCAAAAAAAGTGGTTTATTGTTTTATTTATGGTTATATTTGTTTTTTTGTTGTATTCTTGCTTATCCTTTTAACAACAAATGTCGTTTATGTACATAATATAGAACTTGAAGAAGATGGAAATCGAAAAGTAACGATAGGAATAAAGCTTTTTTTAAAAGCACTATCTTCTCATATATCTATAGATATATAGGAGAATCTTAATGTTTTAGTTTATTATTATGAACAAAAGCGATGTACTCCTTGTGTTATGGATACATTGGTTAGCAATTTATTTTTGAAATTGTTTTTATGTTTCTATACGTAGTATGAAATATTCAAAAATTTTATCACAATAACCGATTAATCATCCAAAGGGTTCTATTCAATCAGATATCATTAATTTGGTTACTTTGTTCCCTATTGAGGTAACAGTAAAACGAATTCAATTAGTCAATTAAAAGAAGGCATATAAAAAGAAAGATTTCATAAAAAGAGGTATATATGGTTATTCAATATCAATTAGAGAAAAAAAGTCAAGAATGTAGTGCAAGAGTGGGAACAATAACTACTCCACACGGAACTTTAAAAACTCCTGTTTTTATGGCGGTTGGAACTCAAGGGACTGTAAAAACCTTGGTGAAAGAGGAATTGCATGAAATTGGCTCAGAGATTATTTTAGGAAATACATATCATTTATGGAATCAACCTGGGCATGAAATTGTGAAAAAAGCTGGTGGATTGCATTCTTTTATGAATTGGGACCGCTCCATTTTAACAGATTCTGGTGGATTTCAAGTTTTCAGTTTAGCAAAATTACGGGATATACATGAAGAAGGTGTTTATTTTAAACATCATAAAAGTGGTAAACAACTTTTTTTATCTCCTGAAATTTCAATGGAAATTCAAAATGCTTTAGGAAGTGATATCATCATGAGTTTTGATGAATGTCCTCCCTATCCATGTACTCATGAATACATGGAAAAATCAGTGGATCGAACGTTAAGATGGGCAAAAAGATGTTTAGATGCTCATCAAAATAAAGAAAGACAAGGTTTGTTTGGAATTGTTCAAGGGGGAGAATTTGAAGATTTAAGAAAATATTGTGCTCATGAATTGGTCAAACTTTCTTTTGATGGATATTCTATTGGAGGAACAAGTGTTGGAGAACCCAAGGAAATTCAAAATCAAGTTTTAGATTGGGTAGTTCCCATTTTACCTGAAGATAAACCCAGATATTTAATGGGAGTGGGTTCACCAGGTGCCATCTTAGATGCCATCGAGCGAGGGGTGGATATGTTTGATTGTGTTTTACCCACACGAATTGCAAGACATGGAACAGCAATGACCTCAAAAGGTAGAGTCATTATTAAAAATAAAGAATTTGAAGAAGATTTTACACCACTCGATATGGAATGTGATTGTTATTGTTGCAAAAATTATACCAAAGCTTATTTAAGACATTTGTTTAAAGCAAATGAAATGTTAGGACATCGCTTATTAAGTATACATAACATTCGTTTTCTTGTCCATTTAACGGAAGAAGCTAGAAAAGCCATTTTAGAAGATCGTTTTCTATCTTATAAAAATGAAGTCTATCAAAAATATGGATTAAATGAAAATGATAAAGATTTTTAAGGTGAACTATGAAAAAAATATTTTTAATTTTATTTTTTCTTTGTATATGTATGTGTAGTGGATGTATTAGTAATCCTGTTGTTTCAAATGAAGGAAAGATTACTTTATATATTGAAGAAAACTATCAAAGTTACATGCCTTATGCAAAAGAAGATATTCCCACCTATACATTTACCTTCAATGGGAATTTAAATACCATTCGTGATGTACCAAGAACATATTACACTGTTTTTTCTCAAAATGAGGATATTATTTTAAGTGATGCTTTAAATGAATTGTTTATTCAATATCAAGAAAGTATATATATTGATGTACTAGCCACAGAAGATGTTAAAACGACAAAATTCACAACCATAGATGAAAATGGTAAAATTAAGAATGTAGAATATACTCCAGATGATCATAAAATCTATGAGGAAACAGCTTATATTCCTTTAGATAATGGTTTAAATTTAACGGTTGATTATCGTAGATTTGTTTATGAAGGGCATAATTATTATACTTGGCGTATGAAACAATCCATTACTATGTGGTTATACTATCCATTAATGGTTATTGAAGAGCAGGATGAGAAAGAATTATTAATTGTTCCCCTACCTCATTTAGTCAGTACACATCTTTCTCCACAATTAAAATTAAATAGCATGATGAAGGGAAAAGAATATGTGTATCCTAATGTTTTATATTATGGGTACAATTATCCAGAAATCTTTGAAACACTAGAAGAAAAGCAAAAATATGTAAGAGAGTTCTATTTAAATCATTACGATGGACAATTAGAAGAAGATGGAACAATTTCAATTACTTATTTAGGAATTTGTTTTCAAATACAATTAGATGAGAATAATTTCAAAGTAAATTATATGGGAAAGTATAACCAAGATGAAAAGAACTAATCCTCGAATTAGTTCTTTTTTAAAGCAAACAATAAATAATCGATAATTGATCGAGTCATTAAGAAAATAAATTTTCTAAGGCAATATGAATATGACAAGGAAACATGTAGCAACACTCCATATTGGGCAATAGACTTTAGATAAACAAAACTAATATGGACGTTTTTAAATAAATCATACATTGTGAATTGAATTATATATAGTTAGTTGATATATTGAAAATCACAAAAAGATAAACGGAAGGAAAAACTGAAAAAGTATTACTACCGCTGTGGCTATTTTTTATGCCATTGCTGTGTTCACGTGAGTCTATATATTATAAAACTGCAATGGGTTATGATAAAAGCAAATGGCTAAGCGGCAACAATGATTTAATTCAGATAAAATGAATTGATCATTCGAATAAGACTACTTACGGCATAATCACAAATAACAAAAATGCAAAACAATACAATAATAATTTTGTTTCAGAAAGTTATATTTTTAAATGTTGAAAGTAATGGTAATCTTATTTTAAAAGATAGTCGCATTATAGGATTTTTAGCAGGTATCATAGCTCTTTCTAATGGAGAGATAACATGTAGTCCAAATTATAAATCAAGGTAGATCATTAAATTGTTCATACTAAAACTCCTTTTATATAAATTGTAACATTACAATATTTCGTTGTCGTAATGAACAGAACTTTATAGGACATAGAATCTTAATTTTATGATCAATTCGTATTGAAAATTTTCAATCAAAAGATAATTATTTAAAATAATAGACAGGATTAACTATTATTTTTATATTTTAGTTGACGCTACCAAGTGAACCAGTAGGATGACATGATTATTAGAATGAAAATAGATTTGTACATTGAAAAAGTGAGTGACGTTTAGAAGATGGAACTTTTGTATTGTTTAGAGAATATTAAAAATAAAATTTTGCATATCATTATCTTAAGGATGAATCATATCCATATAAAAATATGAATTCACCCTTTTTATTGAATTTCTATAATGATTTTTTCATAATCTTTTATCTTTAACCATAAAATGATAGCGGTGATAAACATGCATAAACGCTCAATTGATCGATTACTTTTATTTTCTATTTTATTTTTATCTATTTTTGGACTTATCATGGTTTATAGTGCTAGTAATGTGGTTGCAAAAGAAAATTATCAAGATGCTTTCTATTATGTTAAAAGGCAAACCATTTTTTTTATCATTGGTATGGTTTTACTCTATTTTATTATTCGAATGGATATAGTTCAATTAAAAAGTAAAGTAACGATTGTTTTTCTTGTTTGTCTTGTTTTATTAATTCTTGTATTAATTCCTGGAATTGGTGTCGTTCGTGGCGGTGCAAGAAGTTGGATTGGTATAGGTAGTTTTTCTATTCAACCGTCAGAATTTATGAAATTAGCTTTAATCTTACTTTTATCTAAATATTTAAGTGATCATTATGAAGAAACAAAAGAAGTAAAAACTTTTATTTTATTATTTTCTTTGATTCTTTTTATATTTTTACTAATTATGTTACAACCAGATTTTGGAACAGGTCTTGTTTTGTTATTATCTTGCGTTATTTTACTATTTATTGGTGGAGCGAAATTAAAATATTTCATTGTTCTTTCAAGCATCGGAATCATAGGAATTGCAATTCTTATTTTAAGTGCACCTTATCGAATGGAAAGAATTACTGCATATTTAAATCCATGGAATGATCCATTGGGAAGTGGCTTTCAAGGAATTCAATCTTTATTTGCCATTACTCCAGGAGGATTATTTGGACATGGATATAATCATTCCATTCAAAAACATTTCTTTCTTCCCGAACCACAAAATGATTTTATCTTTGCAATTGTTGTTGAAGAATTTGGGTTGATTGGAGGAATGATTGTATTAACATTTTATTTTTTTATTATTTATCGGGGAATTCAAATTAGTCTAAGTGTGGAGGATCATTTTCTTAAATTTTTATCCATGGGAATTTCATTTAGTTTAGCTGTGCAAGTATTTATTAATGTTGGAGTTGTAATTGGACTTTTACCCGTAACAGGAATTAC
>CANQVW010000103.1 GCA_947627395.1 uncultured Bacilli bacterium
TAATATGCTGCGCCTTAATCCCGTTCAAACGAAGGAGTGAAGCCAAGAGAATTGCAAGTCCACGGCAATTGGTTTTCCCATCGTTCCGTTCGCAAAATTTTATCAGTTCTGTGATTCGAACGTCGCTTCCCATTCCGCCAAAACCATTATGTTGAAAGTGATCGCATACAAAATCAAGAAGTCTAAAAAAAATTTCATCTTTGGTATTGTCCAAGCCGTTTATATATTCGGGATAATCGTATTTTTTCAGTATTTGAGGAACGTCCTCGTCCAAAACAAACACATTATCTACCCCATATTCTATACTTCTATTGTACTCGGCGTATTGCTTTAATATTTCAATTCTTGTTTTATCCGTATTCGGCACGTATATTTCCGTAGGGAAATATTTATATGGAGCATCTTCCGGAACATCGTCGAGCTTTACGTATTTTATCGGTGTCGTTTTCCCATGCTGGACGTAAAAACCCTCAAGTCCTCCGTTTGCATATCGGACATGATAAATCATACGATAATGTTCATCGTTGATTTCGTAGTACAAATATCCGTCCTTTTCATAAACACAGTTTGGCTCAAAATTATAATGTCCGCTTGATAAAAACGACATTTTCATGCGAAGGGGAGTTTCATCAAAGATATTTATGGTTTCTCCCATGTCTTCTTTATACCATTTTCCAATTAAGTGTTTATCCATGTTATTCATTCCTTTCCTGCTCACAAATTGAAAGCGTCCTATCAAATCTTTATATGTGTTACCGCTTTTTTGCAATTCTATTATAGCATGAAAATATGCCTTTTTCTAGCATTATTCGTAGAAATGTGGTCGCAAGGATTGTTCCACAACGTTGCTTTGTTTAACTGTAAATCAAATTATTGTTAAAGATTTCCGTCGCTCGATTTTTTATACTGTTCATCCGATCGATCGACTCCATTTTATCTTACGCTTTGAGCGCCTTCAGTCATGCTCTGCCATTTGTTTTACCAACCAGGAAAACAGTTCCTCTGTCTGCCAATCAATATCGACAAGGTAACTATTCAGCTTACAGGCAGTAAGCAGGTTATAGTATAGAATATGGTGATGTTCTTTCAAATATTGCATACGCCGCTGTGTACAAATGCCTTTTGTCTGTTCATCATGTAATCCTTTAAAATAAGTTTTCACTTTAAAACTCATTTTGTTGTCATAAAACACGATTGTTTTCTTTTTTTTCCTATTGGGTGACTCATATAATACAAAGCACTGAATCTTTAAAAATTCTTGCTCTAAAAGCAATCATAACTGTTACAAAAGTATCCCACTACATATGCAAATATTAGTGTCAAGTCCTGCGTTAACTGTAATTTTATTGATAACACTTTTAGAAATCACTTTAAATAGAAAATAAATTTCGTTGAATAAACTAGCCCTTACTTCAAATGTGTATCGTGTTATTTAAAACAATTATTTATACCATTTTTCAAAAAACAAAATAAAATAATTATGATTTTAATTTACAAATATCCATTTTTTAATGATTAATCTTCTAAGCTCTTTTTGAAAAAATAAAAAAGAGTTGACCTACATAAATCAACTCATTTTCTACTTATCTTTCATCATATACTATTCTTTTTTGATTTCATCAAAATCTAATTCAGCTGGAACTGATCTTCCAAAGAAATCGACTAGAACTTTTACTTTTCTTTTTTCTTCATCAATACTATCGACAACTCCATGTTGACCCGCAAATGTTCCTGCAACAATATTTACCGTATCACCAACTTTACATTCAAATGGCTTATCACTTGTAATTCCACAAAGTTTTAAAATTGGAATCATTTCTTCTTCCAATAGAGGTACGGGTTTAGCACCACCACCAGATGAACCTAAAAATCCTGTAACCATCGGTGTATTACGAACCATAAACCATGTTTCATCGGTAACAATCATGTCTACAAAAACATATCCGGGATATGGTTTTGTAACTACTTCTTTTACATCGCCTTTTTTTGTTTTTTCGTAACTTCTTTCCTCTGGAACTAACACATTAAAAATATAATCTCCCATATTCATCGATTCAACACGGAGTTCAATATTTTTCTTTGCTGCATTTTCTAATCCAGAGTACGTTTGAACAACATACCAAGCTCTAAAACTTTCTTCCATGTTCTATCCCTTATCCTAGTTAAACCATTCTGCCATTGGTTTGATAGCGTAATCAATAAATGCACCTAATCCTGCATCAACCAATGTAAAGAACAATGTAAACACGACAACAAAAATAAAAGTTGTAATACAGTTTTCAAGCATAGTTTTTTTATTTGGCCATGAAACTCTTTTAACTTCATATACAGAAGGTTTGTAGTATGGCCAAATAGAAAGAATCAACGAAAAGGCACCTAAAATGATTAAAATCCAAGCAAACACTAATGGGTAGTCTCCAATCAAGAATACACCTGAATTGACAACAAGCCCACTGGCACCATCTGATGTTTCTCCTTTATAAATTAAAATTCCCAAAATCAAAGCAATTAAGGCTAAAATTAATAAAATTAAACCTTCATATTTATAATCTTTCATAAATGCTTCAACTAATCGATTGGGTTTTACTGGTCTATCTTCTCTTTTTGTGACTTCAGTATTGTTTTTCATTTTTTCTTCAGCCATGTTATCCTCCTATTTTGTTTCCTTATGAACCGTATGTTTATTGCATCGTTTACAAAACTTCTTAATGACCATACGTTGAGGGGTATTAAGTTTGTTTCGATCAACTGTGTAATTTCTTGACATACATTCTTCACAAACTAAAATTACTTTTTCTCTCATTTTTCTTTCCTCAAACATATCTTTCAAAATCTTTCCAGATACTTTGAAATATTACTCTACTATTTTATCAAAAATTTATTTCTTTGTCAATTCTAATTTTCTTTTTTTCCTTTGATTTATGAATGTTGCTGTTTTATAATAGCTAGTTTGATTTCTCTTGTTTTAATCTGGGCACGAATTCATTTTCTGCTTTTAAATAATGATAATTGTACCATCTTGGATGTTTTATAACTGCAATATAAATATTTTTACTGATTACTCATAATTCTACTTCTTTGATAAATAGAATGCAATAAAGAATCCAACAAAATTCAAATTATATTTAGGAATTAATGTAATAATTATTCATACACTATAAGCTATTTTGATTGACAATACAATTCTAAAATATATTATTTTTATTTATATGCGAATAATCAACAATAAAACAAATCAAAATAAATGGATTGCTAATTTGTTATTTGTTTTATTTTTTCTTTAATACGAAATAAACAATTATAGACGCGTTTAATATTGCAATGAAGTTGAATCGCTATTTCTCTTGGTCGATAGTGTTTCAAATACAGTTGGTATACTTCATCCTCAAAAGTACTGCATGAAATAGAAATATGCTCATGAACAATAGGTTCATAAACAAAATGGTTAACATCTTGTACGGTGCCTTCATCTAAGGCAAGGTCAACGGAATAAATGTAATTTTTTTCTTTCATTAATAATTGCATAAATTTACGTTGCAAAATTAAATCAAAATACTTATTAAAAGATTTTGTAAAATGGGGATCAAAATGTTGAATAGCCACATCAAGTACCATCAATCCCTCTTGCATAAAATCTTCTTTGTATCGCTCTTGAATTCTAAAAGATTTAATTCGTTTACCAATAAGATTCATGTACTTTTTATATAAAATGTCTAAAGCTTCGGGTTCTGATTCACTGATTAAATATAACAATTCATAATCATTATATTGAATCATTTACGTTCTCCCTTTATTTTTGACGATATTTGATTATTTCATACACTAAAATACTAGTAGATACCGAGGCATTTAAAGAATTTACATGTCCAAACATAGGAATTTGGACGAGAAAATCACAATTTTCTAAAACTAAACGAGAGATTCCTTTTCCTTCGGAACCAATAATTAAACAAATCGGCATATCATATGTAACTTCTGTGTATAAAGTGCTTTTTGGTGTAGCTTCTGCTCCAACAATCCAATATCCCTGTTTCTTTAATTTTTGGACGGTTTGAACTAAATTGGTGACTTCACACACTTTCACATACTCAATAGCTCCTGTAGACACTTTAGCAACAGTTGCATTCAAATGAACACTTCGATTCTTAGGAATAATGATGCCATCCACACCAGCTGCATCACATGTTCTTAAAATTGCTCCTAAATTATGTGGATCTTCTAAAGAATCTAGCATCACAATCAATGGATATTTTGAATGAGCTTGTGCTAAAATGGATTCTAAAGTTGCATATACGTAACTTTCAACATCAGCAACAACTCCTTGATGAGATTTCTTTATCATAGCATCCATTTGAGCTTGATTTAAAATGTCATATTCAATATAATTTTTTTTTGCAAGCTCAATGAAATCAAGTTGTTGGGGAAGAACATACAATTTGGTAATATTTCTTTTTGCTTGAATGGCTTCCTTTACGACATTTTTTCCGTAGATTCTTTCCTTCATGAATTCTCCTTCGTTTGTTCTATGATTTGAATTGCTTTTCTGATCATGGTATCTAATCTTTCCTGTCGATGTAGTAAATATAAATAGCCAATAACAGCTTCAAATCCAGATGCATGAATGTATTCTTTGCTTTTTGTTTTATAATGGTAATTTCTACCTCTCAAGTAAATGTTTCTTTCTTCTTCTGTTAATTCTTTTTCTATTGAAGTTATGATTTTATATTGACTGCTTCTACTTACATATTGAACACATGCATCATGAAGTTTTCCTAGTTTGGTCAATCCTTGATGAAGGACATAATCACGAATGATTAATTCATAATAGGCATCACCAATAAAAGCCAAATCTGCTCCAGTTAAATTTTGAATATCGACTTCATTAAATTCATGAGGAAAAGAGATCATTTATACTAAAATTCCTTTCTCTTTTAAGATGTTTCGATATTCATCGGCTTTTAGAAAATCTTTTTCTTCTCTTGCTTTTTTCCAAAGGAAAACTTTTTCTAAATCATCTTCCGAAAGAGGTTGAATCTCTCGATCAATTCCTAATACCCATAAGAATTCATCCAACAAAGTTAATAATTCCATAGCCATTTCTTCTTGAACTACTTTTTGTCTAGTAACTTGATTGATCATTTTAACAACTTTCCACAATGCTGTAATAGCATTAGCTGTATTAAAGTCATTACTTAATGCGAAAATGAATTCATCACGAATCTTTTGTAATGCTAAATCTGTAATTTCTTTTTGATAAGATGTAATGTTTTTTTCAATTTGTAATTTGTATAGTAAACCTTTTTTTGCACTTGTTATTTTTTCATCATCAGCAATGGATTGATTCAATAATTCTTCTCGATAATTCAAAGGTTGACGATAAGGTGTACTTAATAAGAAAAGGCGATAAGCTCCATAACCGATTTGTTCCACTAATTCTTTAGCCATAATAACATTTCCTAAAGACTTGCTCATCTTTTCTCCATTTAAATCCACCCTACCATTATGCATCCAATAATTCGCTAGTGAATGATTGAAAGCAACTTTTGCTTGGGCAATTTCATTATCATGGTGTGGGAACTTTAATTCAGTGCCACCGCCATGAATGTCAATTTTACCTTTAAATATGTTGTGAATCATGACAACACATTC
>CANQVW010000104.1 GCA_947627395.1 uncultured Bacilli bacterium
TACTGAATCTATCTAAGTTATCATAAGTATATGTATAACTAAAATCTTCATATCCAACGGGTTCTGTTTCTTCATTCTTATAATACATTGTACTACCAACTTTTAAACTTAGCACATTTTCATTCGTTGTTTTAAATGTAATTATTTCATCATCTGTTTTAATTTTATACTTCATGGAATTATCAGAGTAAGTTGTTAATTCTAAGATTTTTTCACATGCAGCTGTTATAAAACCACCTTCACCAAAGTATACATCTTCACCTACATAAACTTCTGGTGCTTTATTTTCTGTTTTAAAAAATTTTCTAACTGCACCACTATCAATTCTTGATACTTTAGGTAATGTATCTTTTGTATAAAAGTAGCATAGTGCTGAAAAATTGGCACTATTAATTGTATATAATAGTTGGTTTTTACTATTGTATGAAAACTGCATAACATTTTTTGCACTTGTTTTATTCTGTTTTTTGATTACTTGTAGTTTTTGTTCTTCATCATAAGCAAAATAAAATGACCATAAAAAGTAAGAATAGAGATAAAAAGAGTGATGTAAAAGACTTATTAAATGGATTAAAACTTGAATAAAGTATTAAAAAGTGATGAATATAAAAAATAAAGATATACTAAATAGTAAAACAATTGTTTTTACTTTAATAGTATATCTTTTTATTTTATATCCAATTTGTTGTATCTTAGATGCTTACCAGTATATTCTTTATAACATCCTGTTAAACTTATTAAAACAAAAAACTAAGTAAAAATAGAGTTAACTTTTTTTTATATTTTCTTGTATAATATAAACGTATAATATAGTTTATATGCTTATATTAGGCTCTCCTTTCATAATTACTACAACTTTTTTAAATCTTATTTTTTAATAATTGTATTCAAACGTTATTTTTTCATTATTAACAAAAGAACTTTCTAGTAAATTTCTTGAATTATATTATCATTATTCATTTTTTTCAATTTGCCACCATTGAGCGCTAATGATTTAATAATATTATTTTGATTATTTTTGACTTATTCAAGCATTCCAGAATGAATTCCATAGCTATAAAATGATGTGATTTTATTTAATTTTGTTTCTTTAATACGTCTATCGTTATTATCATATTTATATAAAAAAGTGAAATTCATGATTTCACTTTTCTTAAAACTATTTTATTCTTCAATAGTACTTTCTTCTTGTAAAATTTCCTCATAGACAGAATTTGCATACTTATAGGTTTTCTTTAAATCTTTTTCATTTTTACGATGCTCTTGATCACTTTTTGGCCAATTTAAGACAGCAAGTTCAAAAACTTTCTCATGAAATGGAATATGAATGGATAAATTGGATTTTAAAACTGTTGGGCACACATCATAATCAACAGATCGGATACGATTTGGATTAACTGCAATAATAGGTTTTCCCTGTTTAATAGCATATTCAATTTGCCATTTAACAAATCTTCTCATACTTTTAACTGTTTTGCTTAATAAAATAACGACGATATCTGCATCATCCATATTTTTTTGAATTTTTTCTTTTAAAACATCATCAGGTGTTTTATCTAGTTCTTTTAAGAACATAGCTCCATGATAAAATTGGTATCCTGTTGTATCGCCTTGCTTAAATTGTGCAAACTTTTTATATTCGCTCATATCTTTTGCAGCATCAAATGCTACATAAATTTTCCCAGAAAATGCCATAATCACAACTCCTCCATTTTCTTAGTTATAGTATATCATTTTTTTCTTAAAAATCAATCAAGATGCTTCAAGATTGTGATGGAACTTTATCGACATCTTTATTTGATAATCTTTGTTTCCTTTTTGAATTTATATAGGGCACAACTTTATGCTCTGGTAACGATCTTCCTATTTTTGTGATTTCATCTTCTAAATATGTACATATTTCTTCTCTAATTTCATCAAAGTTTTGATGGGTATCTCCACTATAAGCAATAGGTTTACCAATATAAATCTTTCTAAACTCTGGGCAAACATACATAGGATAAAATAAAACAGGTTCATGATACTTTTTATAGTATAATCTTGCCGTATCAATAAAATGTTTTTGAAAGCAATTAACAATATTATTCTTTTCTTCTCTATATTCAGGGAAAATAACAATATCTTCTTTTTGATGCATCTTTTCTAAAGTCATTTGAAATGTTCTTCTTAATCGTGCATCCTTATATACCGGTATGGTATTGACATTCTTAAAAATAGGCGGTGCAATCCATTTAAAAAGAGTATGAGCAATAATATAATAAAACCATTTTGTCCATTTACTTTTGTTTCGCCAAAAATCTTCCATGGCATAATCTGCTGCTTCTTTTCTATTGCATACTTCCCCAATAGTCCATATATATCGATGATTAACATCTCTAAAATACATAGCCGTGGAAAGAGGTCCATGAGCTTGACTGTGATTACCAACAAAAATACTTCCATTCACAATTTCTTCTTCTGTTTCAATGGTAAATTCTTTATAAAAAATGTTTAAAAGATGATAAACAAATCGAATATAGCATGGTTTGTCATAGAATTTTTTTTGTTTTTTCATTTTACTTCTTCTATAGATCTTGTTCCTTGTTTTTTTCTTTCTTTTAATTCTTCTTGAATTTGATTAAATCTTTCTCTTGGAATTTTACCTCGAATTGCAAAGATGCTAGAAATTAAGAATAGGATTCCAGGAATTAAACCAAGAACAATACGAATGGCTAATAAGGCAGAGTTTGGCTGCTCGTAACCTTCAAATCCTTCTAATTCAGGATTTTCTTTATACCCAAACAAACCTAAAATAACGGAAACTAAACTAATCGAAAGTCCATTTGCTAATTTATAAATAAATTGAACAATACCAAAGTAAGCTCCTTCTCTTCTAACATGATTTTTGTACTCATCGATTTCAATAACATCTGGTAAAGTTGCATAGGGAATAATTTGAATTGCACTCATTCCAATGCCAACCAAAACAACAGTGATCGCTAATCCAATATATGTTGGAAGGGCAGAGTTTTCTTTTGCTTTTGGTACAAATAAAACACTTAATAAAACAATAGCCATATAGATACTTGCATATAAATAGACTTTATGCTTTTCATATTTTTCACTCAATTTAACCCAAAGTGTAGAAGAAATCATGGCAGTCAGCAACGGAATCGCAATAAATATCATGGAGATGGTTCCCCCTCCTAATGCCAAGGAATCACTGACATAAAACATGAATATGGCCATGATAATATCAAATCCAACCATACTTAATAAATAATATAATAAATTTAGGCGAAATTCTTTGATCTTAAAAAATTGTTTTAATGTTGAAAAGAAACTATATTGATTTTGATTTTCTGATTCAACTCTTTCGTGAACATTCAAAGTAGAAATAATCATCGTTAAAAAGGCAACAATTCCAAAAATAACACCCGCAACAGCATAAGCTGTTTTTTCTGTCCCATCAATGGCATATAAAATGCTATTTTCTCCCTCCGCAAGTAAACTAAAGACTGCAGCTCCTAACAAAATACCAACATTAGCCATAATGATTCGAATCGCATTTAATGAAGTTCTTTCATCGTAGTTATTAGTCATATTGGCATTTAAAGAATTATAAGGGATATAAACAACCGTAAACGCTGTATTATAAAGCATATAAATGAAAGTAAAGTAAATGCATCGAACAACATAGGACATATGAAATGGACAAACCCAAAGTAACATGAAAGATAGTCCATAAGGAATAGCTCCAAACAACATGTAAATTCTTCTTTTACCAAATTTACTTTTGGTTTTGTCAGAAATTCTTCCCATTAAATAATCTGTGATAGCATCCCAAACTTTACCAATCATAAAAATAATAGGGACTAAAAAAGTACTAATTCCCGCAATCTTAACTAAATAATACAATAAATAAAAGGAAACTGCGGAAAACAAAATATTTGCGGAAAGATCTCCCATACCATAAAAAAACTTTTCTTTTTTAGATATCATGAATTTTACTCCTATATAATGTATAAACTTGCTTTGCTACATCTTCTAATGATTCTTCATTATTTTGAACAATAAAATCAATATGTTTCATTTTTGAAGGATGAAAAGAAATTCGATCACCATATATACGTTTATTGATATCTTCTTCTTTATCCTTTCTATCTTTCATTCGTTTTTTTCTGATTTCTTCTTTTGTTTCAATGAGAAAAAAAACAGCCTTTTCTTTTAAATATTCATAATAAACATTTGCTCCTACTGGGTCAACAACTAAAACCTTTTTCCCTTGAACATCTTCATATGCTGTTCCATAATGATAATCATGATAAGACATGGTTTCTAAAAAGTCATGATGTTCTTTTTTTCTTAAAAACTCTTCTTGAGAAATAAAATGATAATCTACATCTTGCTTTTCATGAATTCGCATAGGACGAGTTGTATATGTAATGACTTTTTCAAAACCATATTTTCGAACAAGAAAAAGAGCAATTTCCGTTTTTCCACTTGCACTAGCACCTGTTAGTATAATCATTGAGATGTTCCTTTCTTGTTTTTAATGATGATTTTTTTTACGATGTTCCATAAGCAATTCTTGTTTAATGTCCCACAATTTTTGTGATAAATCTACATAATAATTATGTGGATTTTCAAAACGAGTGACTTCATCCCATAATGTACTCATTTGTTTTACACAATAATTTTTAATTTCATCTAAAGTTGGATTTTGATAAACTAATTTTCCTTGAATAAAAATAGGTCTTAATAATTCTACTGCTTCGTAATCAGAAATGATTTTTCTTTTCCATGTTGCTTGTGGATCAAATAATTCTAAAGGTTTCGTAAAGTCAATTTTCTCATCATAAATCGTTAAGAAATCAGCTTCTGCTTTTCCATTGGCTTTATCGTATAAACGATAAACTCGTTTAAAATGTGGTGTTGTAATTTTACCAACATTTTCACTAATTTTAATTCTTGGAATAATTCTTCCTTGTTCATCTTCTATGGCGCATAATTTATAAACACCATCGAAAACCGGATCACTTTTAGAGGTAATTAAACGTTCTCCCACACCAAAACAATCAATTCTTGCTCCTTGATATAATAAATCGCGAATGATGTATTCATCTAAAGAATTTGATGCAAAAATTTTACAATCATTAAAACCTTCATCATCTAATATCTTTCTACATTTTTTTGATAAATATGAAATATCCCCTGAATCTAGACGAATTCCCTTGGGGCGTTTTCCTAAAGGAAGTAATACTTCACGAAATGCCTTTATAGCGTTTGGTAAACCACTTTTTAAAACATCATACGTATCGACAAGTAAAATAGTGTTATCTGGATAGATTTCACAATATTTTTTAAAAGCTTCATATTCATCTTTAAACATTTGAATCCATGAATGAGCCATGGTTCCACTCGCTGGAGCATGAAAAGTTAAATCTGTTTGGGTACAACTTGTTCCAGTGCATCCAG
>CANQVW010000105.1 GCA_947627395.1 uncultured Bacilli bacterium
CATATTCACCTTGATAAATATAACCACCATATAATAAACTATTTTCTTCAACATGTGCTAAAATAGCTCTTTTACTTTTCTTTGCTTTAAGACAAGCTTCATACATCAAAGAAGCTGTTTGAATTCCTGTACCATCATCGGAAAAACCAACAACATAAGGTGCTAAAAGATCCATATCCACTAATGTACCTTCTCCTTTTCGATTTACGGTAATTGAAGCTAGTGGATAACAATCTATGATGGCATCACGTTTTATGATTTCTTGTAAATCATTTAAGTGTTCAACAGAATCAATTGTAGGAGAAACATTTGGCATTAAAAAAATCTTAGTGTATCCTCCTCTTGCAGCAGCCTTTGAGCCTGTTTGAATGGTTTCTTTATAAGAAAAACCAGGTTCTCTTAAATGTACATGTGGGTCAATGAAACTAGGCACCATCCATAAATTTTTACAATCTATGATTTTTCCTTCTTCTAAATGTTTTCCTATTTTCTTTATTTTTGTTCCTTCAACGACAATATCTAATAAAGAAAATTGATGATGATAATAAACGAGACCATTTTTTAATGTGTAAAGTGTTTGACTCATTTTGTAAATGTCCTTTTCAATATACTTTCTCTTACAAAAACACCATTATGAATTTGTTCAAATATTCTAGATTGTGGACATTCAACCACTTCATCCGCAATTTCAACGCCTCGATTCACAGGAGCTGGGTGCATAATGATAGCATGACTTTTCATTTGATAAACTTTTTCCATCGTCAAACCATATTGTTGTAAATACTCTTCATTTGATAAAGACATTTTTTCTTCGTGCCTTTCATTTTGAACACGAAGCATCATAATGACATCCATTTCTTTTAAGGCTTCTTCCATATGAATATGTGGGTAAATTGCATCTTGATATTCCTCTGGTCCACTTGTGTAACAATTCATTCCTAAACGTTTCATGACTTGGATATCGCCATGAGCAACTCTAGAATAACGAATGTCACCAATAATGGCAATGTTTAATCCTTTAAATGTATGAAATTCTTCATAAATGGTCATTAAATCTAATAAGGTTTGGCTTGGATGGTCTTTTGTTCCATCTCCTGCATTAATAATGGGAACAGAAATATGGGCAAGTTCATCATAATAACGATTTTTCGTATGACGAATGACAACAGCATCAATTCCAAAGGAAGCAAATGTTTTTACAGTATCATAAAAACTTTCCCCTTTTGCTAAACTAGAACTGCTAGGATCAAAGTTTAAAACTTTCATTCCTAATTTCTCTTCAGCCACATTAAAGGAATAATGTGTTCTTGTAGATGGTTCAAAAAATAAATTAGCAACTATTTTATCTTTTAATTGAAATGAACTTCCCTGTTTAAATTCCTGAGCATCATTCAGGATTTCCATGATTTCTTCATTAGATAATTCATCAAGACTCAATAAACTTTTCATGTTTCCTCCCCAATTTTTTCAAAAAAAAACCCGTTGGGTTTTAGCGCAAAGAGTTTTATTAGATATCTATATTCTATTGTTCAAAATAATGATAGGTATTTAATAATGCTCTTTATTAAAATTCCTTCCTTAGTTTTTCTTTATTATACATTTTTTTTAAAAAAAAAGCAAGATGAAATCCTTTGCATTTTCAAAATGATTCATAAAATGATTTTTATATAAAAAGAAAGTGTGAAAAGAATGGTTCTAATCACACTTATATTGTATAAAATATTTTTTTATAATACATTGAATGTAAAAACATAAAATTTAACATATCAATACAGAAATTTAGTGCCCTATTATGGAACGAATTTTACGGATTAATTTATCTTTTTCTTGCTCATATTGATGAATCCAAGATAACGGATAAATACGATAAATATCCCAATGATATTTGTTTCTTAGAATTTCTTCTGTTAAACGTGCATACTCTCTTGAACTATCAAAATCGCTTCTACCTGGGTCATCAACAATAATTCCTAATAAATAATCTCCATTGAAAGGCATTTTACGAATACCAATATTGATTTTACATTTTGATCTTCCAATTTCAGTATCGTAGACAATTTGTTCTTGATCTAATACTTCACATATCGATTTCACAATTTCACTAGATGGTGGCATTGTTGGAATATGATTTTCATTTTTAAAAGAACTTGCATATTCTAAAAATTCATACAAAGATTTTGCTCCTTCTTTATTTTCTTCTAAAGCCAAACTTTCTTCAATAGCTCTTTTTAATCTTTGATTTTCTAACATAGAAATGACAATCATACGATGTCTTGCTCTTGTAATAGCTACATTTAAACGTTTTTTACCAGAAGATAAACGAATACGTCCTAAATAAGTCAATAAAAATTTATCATTTTTATCAGGACTGTAACAAATACTAATCAGCATTGTATCTCGTTCATCCCCTTGCATTGTGTCTAGATTACAAAAGATAATTTCCTCATGTGTTGCTTCCCAAGCTTTAATAACAGCATCTTTAGCGGTATCTTTTCTAAAGTCATTCCACTCTTCGCGAATCGCATCTGCTTGCGCATTACTAAAAGCAACAACCCCAAGGGAATACTTTGAACGCTCAGGGTGATTGATTTCTCTCCACAATGTTTCAACCACCTTGCTTGCCTCTTTTTGATTGGTGTGCGTTCCATTTTTACCAGAACTATAGCAAAGATTTTCATCATATGGAACAGAAATGTATTCAATTCCATCATTAACATCTTTAATCGCTGCAGGAAATGTAATTAAATGATAATTAAAATGTTCATTTGAAAAGGCAATCAAAGATTCATCATAACTACGATAATGCCAATTTAATTGAATAGAAATATCTCCTAATGCTTTGGTGGTATCGTTTAAAATAGAGTTTTCCTGGTTTTGATCATCTTCAAATAAATCGTCTTGGTCATCTTGATACATATCCTGCGCACGGAAAAAATCACACGGTGGTAATTGTTTACTATCGCCAACAATAATGATTTGTTTACCTCTAACAATGGATGCTAATGCATCTTCAGTAAAGATTTGTGAGGCTTCATCAAAAATAACTAAATCAAAAGGATGATCAATATCAATATATTGACTAACATTTAAAGGAGACATCATAAAACATGGTTTAATCGATTTAATATATTCCCAGTTTTCTGAAATGGTTTTTTTAATAGAATATCCTGCTTTATTTGATAATAGTTGACTTCTTGAACTGCTATTTTTTGCAGCTTCTTTTCTAAGACAAAACAAACGATCATAAAGATAAGACTTTGCATGTTCTAAATCATGTAAATCCATATTTGCATAATGATTTAAATATGAAATGTGTTCATCTAACTGAAATGATGCAATATGATCTAAGTGATTTTTTTCAATAAAGTCTTTTAACATTTGTTCATAATAAGAGCGGTAAATCCTCTTTTCAACAAGTAAATAATTCCTATCTTGTTGTTCAATGATTTCATGTAACAAAGACTCAGCTCGATGATCATAAAACCATTTTAAATCTTCCATAAAATGCGTCCACTCCAAAAGTCGGTCTTGATTCTTTAAAATCTTTTCTAATCGAAGGACAATTTTAGGGCATATTTCGTTTAGTTCATCATCAAAATAATGATTCAATTTTTGAAGATAAAAAGATTCTTGGTCGATAATATCTTGAAATTCATTTACAAATTGTTTTGCAAGTTGAATATTTCTATCGAACAAATTTGAGGAAAAATTCTTTAAGAATTCAGCTGCTTGACTTAATGAACAAGTTTCATAATCATTCATCACTTGATGGATTGGTGGAATTATTTGGATAGCTTGAATTTCTTTATCCCACATGGCTTCCTCTTTGGGAACATATCCTAAATAGGATTGATCAATGGAATTTCTTGAATCATATACTTTTTTCTTCTCACGATAAAAATAATATTGATTTAATATTTTCACATATTTCATTACATCATCATACGTTTTTAAAACAATAGGCTGCTTAAAATATGATTTAATTTCATTTTTTAAAGTACGATATCCTTTTTTTAATCTTTTAAACACAGAATGATATTCATTTGCTCTTTCATTTAATTGTTCAAAAGAAATAGCACTTAATAAATCTTCATGAACTTGCTCTTGATAATCATAATAAGGAAGAAATTCTTCCATTTCAACTTTTCTTTCCTCAAAATAATTCAGTAATTTAGAAGTATCTTCTTCTTTTATAACTTCTTCGAGCAAATTATTTGACATTGGACATAAGGATTGATACTTAGAAAATAATTGAAATAAATATTGATATTCTTTTCGATCATTTTCTTTTAATGATAAATGGAATGTGGAAGATACTTTATGTAATAACATATCTCCATGTTGGATCATTTCAATGTATAGATTCGCATAATCAACGATTTCATGATCATCATCTCCTATACAATGGTATAGTTCATCTGTCCGATAATCAAAAGCAATCGACTTCTTTTCAAAAAAAGCATAATATTTTCTTAAATAACTGAGTAAAGTATAAATATCACTATTGACTTTAGAAAATTCATGGTACATGGAATAAGAAACATATTGAGCCATTTGATTCAATATTCCCATTAAAGAATTTCTTGAATCATCCATAGTACAAAATTCTTTTTGATAGGTTTCTATATATTGATGAAGCGTATTTTTACTTTCTTGGTCAAAGAAAATATTACTTTGAGGAATATTATCTAATTTAATGACACGATTGATTTCCTCAATAAAGTTCGATCTTGGAATTGCTCCTCCACGTAAATGAAATTGATTAAAATCTAAAATATAATCTGTAAGACTATGTGTAGAATCTAATTTCTTTTCTTTTAAATTTTCATAAATAATTGTTCTAGCTGTTGCTTTTTCTGTTACAAATAAAACAGATTTTCCACTACCAATCGATAACGCAATAATATTACTGATGGTTTGACTTTTTCCTGAACCAGGTGGTCCTTCCAGAATATAGGATTTACCATCCATAGCTTTTTGAATTACATTTTCTTGACTACTATCAGCATCAAATAATAAATATTGAAATGGATTTTGATTTTGTGAAGTGTGTAATGGAATTTCTTGTTCTTCATCTCCACAAATTCTACGAATCATGGGATGATTCAAATAGTAAGGCTTGTTCTTAGAAAGG
>CANQVW010000106.1 GCA_947627395.1 uncultured Bacilli bacterium
TATTCACACCTAAATTTGTTTATATTTAGGTGTGAATATATATCATAAAATGGTATCATTTTGATTAATGATTAACAATGAAATTTTAGTGCTACGTTATTTTTTATTGCTTGCTTCATACAAAGCAATACTAACCGCAATAGGTAAATTTAAACTATCAATGTGATGGCTATGTGGAATAAAAACACTTGTTCCTTTTTCTAAAAACGAGATAGGAAGACCCGTTGCTTCATTTCCAAAAATAAGTGAAAAAGGTTTTTTAAATGTAATTTCTTTTAATGTCAACTGAGCCTGTAACATAAATGGATATAAATGATAATGTTTATACTGATTTTGGTAAGATTCAAAATCATCAAAATAACAAAAATTCATATGAAAAATAGCCCCCATAGAAGCACGTATCGTTTTAGGATCGAAGATATCGACTGCTGGAGATATCAAAGCTATATTTTGAACTTCAAATCCTGTAGCACTTCGTAAAATAGTTCCTAAATTTCCTGCATTAGATGGATGAACTAAAACAATATGGTTTTCTTTGTTTGAAAGTGTGGAGGCATATTTTTTAAACTCACCAATCACAAAACAATTTTCTTTTTCACTTAGAATGTGAAATACTTTAGCATTTGTTTCTATTGGGATTTTTCTTTGTTTACAAGAAGATAATAATTCTTTTACAGCAATTGTTTCTTCTAATTCTGGATGAATATAAACTTTTAAAAGAACCTCAGGTTTGGTTTTTAAAAGTTCTATCGTTAATGTCATTCCTAAAGTATAGGAAACATCCGAATCTTTTTTATATTTTTTTACAATCATGATAAGTTGTCCATTGTGTTTTTAATTCTTTTTGCTAATCCTTTAATTTCATTCAGTGGAACAGAGCATATGGCAATACGTATTGCTTTTGGATAACCTAATACATATATTTTCTCTTGTACTAATTGATCTGCTAATTTCATTCCATCTTCACACAAAACTGTCATAAAGAACCCTCCTCCATAGGAATAGAACTTTAATCCAACTTGTGTTGCTTCTTCAGTAAATAACTGAGCACGTTTTAATACCATATGACTTGCTTGCGTTAATTCTCTAAACAAAGATTGCTTTAAATCTTCGTTGTTATCAATAGCAATTAACATATTAATTCCAGCCTTACTGACGTTGCTCCAACGAGTACGTGCTAAGAAACAAGATGTATTAAAAATTTCTTTCACATCATCTTTACTCTTTCCAACAATAATTTGTGCACCCAATCTCATTCCATATACTGAAAAACTTTTAGAACAACTGAAAGCAATATTAAATAAAACATTTTCATTTGCTTGCATCATATAAGAAAATTTTTCTCGAGCTGCTTCAGGTCCATCAGCATGATAGTCAAAATAAGCTATATCATAAATAATAAAGAATGGGATATCCTTTTTACTATTCATATATTGAATTAAGCCTTGAAATTCTTCGTTTGTTAAACTATAGCCTGTTGGATTATTACAAGGATCATTTAAAATCGTTGCAACTTTCTTTTGTTTAGCAATCAGCATTTCTGAATATTCAATGAAACCTCTTAAGTTAAATTTACCATCGACAATAAATGGATATTCAACAACTTCTAAGTCACAACAAGTTGCCATGTTTTGATATGGTCCCCAGTAAATATCCGGTAACAACAAGGTTTGATGAGGATCTAAAGCATTATATAATCCATTACTTACAGCACCTGTTCCTCCTGGAGTTGCAAGACATTTGCAATACATCTCTTTTTTTATCTTCTCATAATGTTTTCCAAAAACCCATTTCATTGCTGCTTCTTGAAATTCTTTTCCCCCATCTGATGGTGAATAAGTATAAAAGCGATCATTGCTCATCGAGCGAATAATGCTATCTACTGTTTTCATTGGTAAGAACTTAATGTCTTCATCATACAAAGTTCCAATGGTTGCATTGATAACACTTGGGTCTTTTAATTTTTCCTTTCCTGCGATTGCGGAAATGGCTAAACCATCATTTGTAAGCACTTTTCCCTTCGTATGTTTTGCAATTATTCTCATTTCTTCACCTCATCCATAAGTATATGGTAATTATACATTATTTGTCGAGAATAAACAATAAAAATTAGGTAGAAAACGAATTCATTTTCCACCTGTTTTTTGCAATTTCATTGAAAGCCTTTACATTTAAATTATTTATGATTTCCTTTTGTTGTTTTTATTTGTTCATCTAAGTCAAATGTGTGAATAAATTTTTCAATAGATTGTGTCGTATATAGAAAACTTTGCGTTGTTATGTAGTCTTTTTCATCAATAATTAATCCTTTTATATAAATTAAGAAGACTAAAAAGCAAAAATAATCAAAATAAAAATCATCATCATACATACTAAAATATTTTTTGATAATCGTTTTCATATCAATATTTAAATCACAATTTTCAACATAAAATTTTGCAATATCTAAAGATGGAATTCCAATTTTTCCATTCTCAATACTAACTAAATATTGTCTGCCTGATGTGATTAATAAATGGTCCAATTTTGGATTATTGTGTAAAAAACAATAATAAACGGATTTAGATTCCTTAATGGCATAAATAATTTTTTTGTTATATTTAATCATTATTTTTTTAGAATCTAATAAAATGTGATAGTTTTTTAAAATAGGAATACTATATTCATCAAAGTCTTGTGCTTCCAATGTACGTATGAATGATTCAATTAATGAGAATTTATAATTTAAATAATCCAAGATTTCTTCTACTTTTCTTCTTGAATGAGAAACAGAAAGATTTTTTTGAAAGGAGGTCGTTTTGTGTAAATGAATCAGTTCATCAATCATTCGACCTGCTTTAATTTCGTCAAGCATGTAAAAATCTGACACAAAAGGCATGATATAGTATTCATCATTTTCATTTTTGGAAATATATTCGTTTTTTGTATTTTCCAAAGGATATAAAACATTATCTACTCCTTGATGATATAAAAAACGATATTTTTCTTGTGTGTAAAGATCTGTTTTTTTAACAAAGTATTCATTTCCCTCAACAGCTTTACATTTAAAAGCTTTATCACTCATGGGAACATAACTTTTAAAATCAATATGATATAAGGAATTGGTTTGGCTAGCTATCCTTCTGAGTAGATTTTTTGCTTTTTCGCTCATTTAAGAATGATACGCCTCGTTGATTGATAATCACTATTTTCACGATAGATCTGATCAACTGGGTAATGTTCTTTTTTAGAAATGGCTTCAATGTCACTATCTTTATACGTATAATATATTTGAACTTTTTTGTATTCATTATGTTTGAAATGAAGACTTACTTTTTCATTTGTTTTCTTTAAAACGATGTCCACGTTATTTTCTTTTGAGGGCTTTTCTTCTTGTTCATTTAAATTCATTGAAATGGATTGCGTAGATTCTTCATTTTGATTTTGTTCTAAAAAATTATCCGTTCTTTCTTGAAGAATATCTTCTAAGATATTTTCATATTCTTCTGTAATTTTGTTTGCTTCATCTTGCAATGGATTATCTGGATGAATCACTTCAATAATTTCTTCTTTTGTTTCAACTGGAATTTCTATACTTTCATCTTCTTTTGAATCAGATGATTCTTCATCTTCCTTTTCTTTTGCCTCATATTGAATGAAAATTTCAAATTGACAATCAATTCCTTGTTCTGTTTCATGATAAGAAAAATGTTCAATGGATATTTCTTGAATATCAATTTCCTTGGTTCTAAAGACAACCGTAAAGGGAATGATTTCCTCAAATCCTTGTTTAATAGAATCCTCTTTTCCTTGTTTTTTATATTCTCCAAATAATTTTACATCCCCCGTTAATGTATCATTTTTAATTTCAAAAAAAGATACTTCACTTTCTATTCTATCCATGGATATAAATTTATCTAATTGAATGGCTTCGTTACAATTAATTCTTAATTCCATATATGACCTCCTAATCAAGTATATGCAGAAAGAACTGAAAAAATTACAAAAAAATCATAGAAAAATCTATGATAGAGATTCTAGTATGATATTTTTTAATTCTTCTAATCCTTTTTTGGTCATTGTTGATGTCATAATGAAATGGTCAGTTGGAATTTTTTCTAAAATCATTTTTTTGTGTTGATGTAATTTTGTGGTTCCAACTTTATCTGATTTTGTAGATACTACATAAGTGGGTACTTTAAAATATTGTAAGTAATCATACATTAATAGATCGTCTTTGGTGGGTCCTACTTTGGTATCTACAAGTAGGAAGGCATATTTTAAGTTTTCATGATGAGTAAGGTATTCTTCAATATATTTTCCAAAGTTTAATCGCTCTACTTTACTTTGAACGGCATAACCATATCCTGGTACATCCACAAAATAAAATTGTTTATCAATGAGGAAGAAATTTAGTGTAATGGTTTTTCCTGGTTTTGATGAAACTTTCGCAAGTAATTTTTTTTGACAAAGCGCATTAATTAGACTACTTTTGCCAACATTACTTCTGCCCATGAAAACAAATTCAGGAAGATGTTGATGATTGGGGTACTGTTCTTTTTTTACTGCACTTGTGATGAATTCACTTGTTTCAAACATTTTTTTCCTCCTTCTATCCTATATGATATGTAGAATATGGAATTTACATATTTCATATACTTTATATATTGGATATGTATTCTATAAGCCTCGTTCTGTACTTTTATTTCTAAAAGCGGTAATCATTTATCTTTATCAATATTTTGATAACCATAAACAAATTCTGTTTATTGTTTATGACTCCCCTACCAAATTTGGGTTTCTAGCTTATGGAGTTTACCCGTTCCACCTATTAGGTTTCCCTAATCTCGTCTCTGTGGCACTTTATGAGCTAACCATTTTACAGGTGTACACTCGTCGTCACCAATCCCTTGGTGCCCTAATTTATCATTAGGCATAAACACTACAGCATCACAGCTGTGCTAGCAAGGACTTTCCTAACCTAATTTCTTAGGCTCGATTACCCGAATACAAATTCATTATACCATAGTACTTTTAAAAAAACAAGCTTTGATCAAGCAAAAAAGGGTATGATAGATACCCATTGATGCAATTTCATTTGGAAAAGGCTGCTTTTCTAGATAATTTAATATTACCTTTGTCATCGATTCC
>CANQVW010000107.1 GCA_947627395.1 uncultured Bacilli bacterium
TTTGATCAATACGTTGATACTCACAGATGTTCAATTTGTAGTTTTGTGAAAGTTGAAAAAATTGTTTTTCCTTATATAAAAAGTGTAGTATTTGAAACCTTGTGTGGAGAAATCATGAGAAGAATAATTTTATATGTATTATATATTGTAAGTTTTGTATTATTACTAGTTGTTGCTATGTAGGTGTGTATAATACGATGTATTGCATATACAAAATAAAAAAGATATGCTATTAAAGTAAAAACGATTATTTAAGTTTTTATACTCCCCACTTTTTAATACTTGATTTAAGTTTTAATCCATTTAACAATAGCCTTTACATCAGTCTTTTTTATCCCTATTTCTACTTTTTCTATAGATTATTTTATCTTGATATGTTCAATTCACGTATAATAGTATATAAAAAAGACATCTATATATTAAGACTCCTTATTTTGTACGCTTACGTTTGAACACATTTTATCCTTACCTTTTATTGTATTATCTCTTTATATGAAATTATCAAAAAATAATAACAAAATAATAACACATTGATGGCAAAATCTTGACAAAATAAAAATATCTTGCTAGAATGATATCATATATTTATCAAAGGAGAGAAAAAGATGTTAAAGGGTGTGTTTTTTGATTTAGATGGGACTCTTCTACCTATGGAAGAAGATCATTTTACTCAAGTTTATTTTCAAGAACTATGTAAAAAAGCTGCTTTATATGGGTATAATCCACAAGAATTAACACAAGTGGTATGGGGCGGAGTAAAACAAATGTACCAAAATCAAGGAACCTTAACCAATGAAGAAGTATTTTGGACTCATTTTAAGAAATCTTATTCGGAAGAAAAAATAAAAGATAAAAAGATATTTGATTCTTTTTATGTTCATGAGTTTAAAAATACAAAATCTTCTTGTGAAGAAAATCCTCTTGCGAAAGAAATTGTTCAATTTGTTAGAAATGAGCATCTTTTATCCATCTTATCCACAAATCCTATTTTTCCTTATCAAGGCACATTAACAAGAATGAATTTCATTGGTTTAAAAGAAGAAGATTTTGATTATATTACGGCTTATGAAAATAGCTATTATTGTAAACCTAATCCAAAATATTTCGAGTCTTTATTAAAACAATTTGCTTTAAAACCAGAAGAAGTCATTGTTTTTGGAAACAATGATGTTGAAGATTATTTATGTGCAAAACAATGTCATATAAAATGTTATTTGGTGGGAAAACATCTGATTTTACATCCTGAACAAAAACTAAATGCACCGATGATTTCAATGGAAGAGATTATCCCAACCATTAAAAACCATTTGAAAGAAGGATTGTTATGAAAATAAAACAATTTTTAAAACGTTTTGAATTTAGAAAAGTTATTGTTGTTTTAGTGTATGCTTTGCTATTCTTTTTAATGGGAGATGTTTTACATCGTCTATTAGATAATGCTATGCCAAATAATCCTGAACTTTCTGTTGTTTTGGTGAATGTCATTATTTATGTTGTCATGTTCATCTTCTTAATGATTATTTTACATAAAGAAGTTAAAAACGACATGCATGAGTTATCTAAAAATGATCCTATTCATTGTTTATTATTCGTGATTTTTGCTTTAATATTAAGTTATTGTTTTAATTTGATCTTTAATCTTATCATGCAATATGCTGGTGGTGCTAATGAATCTGTCAATGAAACTGCAGTCAATAATGTACTCCTTGGACCATATGGAGGAATGTACTTTTTCATTGTAGTTTTTATTGGACCATTTGTTGAAGAAATGGTATTTAGAAGAGCGTTAACCGATGTCTTTAAAAGTTGGAGAATACCTCCTATTATTGTCGTTTTTATGACTGGAACTTTATTTGGTTTTATCCATGTCATTTCCGCAGGAGATTTCATTATGGTTTTCCCTTATATAGTAACAGGAATTTTGTTTGGCTTTTTAGAATATGCAACCAAAAGTATGTATGTTCCTTTAATTGCTCATTATATCAATAATGGAGTATCGGCTATTATTACCATTGTTTTTGGTGTTCTTGGGCTTCTTTAAACATTAAAAAATAACAAAATGATGAACAAAAGAAAATAGTCGTTGATTTTTATGTTGAAGTATGCTATACTTAAGTTAGAAAAAAGGAAAGTGGAAAAAATGAGCGTAACAATGAATATGTTTTATTTTTATGATTACTTTAATCCAAGAAAGGGTCGAGTTTAATTTACTCAAGTGTCTTGGTATTTTAGTAATGCCACGATGTCACATCTGTAAGTTGTTCTTGATTCTATTTTGTTTATCAAGGATGACACAGAAAAATAAGAAGATATATGAAATGTGTTATCCTAGGATAGCACTTTTTTTGTTGAGGAGGTTTTGATGAATTTACATGTTAATTTGGAAAGTGGATACGATATTTATATAGGGCATCACCTATTAGATGAGATTACAAAGTATCTACCTTCTTCCATATTAGAAGGAAAAATAATGATTGTGAGTGATGAACATATTCCTGCTTCTTATCGTGAAGCCATTTATAAAAAAGCTCATCAAGTCGTAGAATATATCATCACACCAGGAGAAGAAAGTAAAAGTCTTGCTTCTTATGAAGCCATTTTAAAACAAATGTTAGACCATCAATTTTCAAGAACAGATACCGTAATTGCGATTGGTGGTGGTGTGGTTGGTGATTTGGCTGGTTTTGTTGCAGCATCCTATAAAAGAGGGTGCACATTTATCAATATTCCAACATCCACTTTATCGATGGTGGATAGTTCCATTGGAGGTAAAGTTGCTGTCAACTTAGAACATGTTAAAAATGCTGTAGGTTTCTTTTATCAACCCAAGATGGTCTTAATTGATTTAGATACTTTACAAAGTCTACCTAAAAGACAATATTACAATGGACTTGTTGAAGCGTTGAAAATGGGATTAATTATGGATAAAGATTTATTTTCCTTGTTTAGTGATTTAGATCACAACTTAGAAGAAATTATTTATCGATCTTTAGATGCTAAAAGAAAAGTTGTAGAGACAGATGAAAAAGAAACAGGACTAAGAAAGATTTTAAATTTTGGTCATACCATTGGTCATGGAATTGAAAGTGCTTATTTAGGTGAAATTTACCATGGAGAAGCTGTGGCTTTAGGAATGCTTCCTTGGATCATAGATGAGTCTTTAAAACAACAAGTCATTGAAATCTTAGATAAAATGCAAATCAACATTCCATCACTAAATAAAAAAGATGCCATTTATCAAGCTATTTTAAATGATAAAAAAAGGCATCAAGATGATATTACTGTAGTTCAAGTTTTAAAACTTGGTCAATATCAAATGGTGGATGTTCCACTTCAAGAAATCAAACAAAAAATAAAGGAGATGAAATGATATGTTTTCTTCCTTTGGAGAGCATTTAAAAATATCTTTATTTGGAGAATCTCATGGCTCAGCTATTGGAGTTGTACTTGATGGATTAAAGCCAGGAATCTTATTAGATTTAGAAAATATTCATCGTGAATTAGAAAAACGTAGACCTGTTGATACGTTATCTACCGCACGAAAGGAACAGGATTTTTTTCAAATTGTCAGTGGATATTGGAATGGATATACAACAGGAACACCTCTTTGTATTATGATTTTGAATGAAGATACAAAATCAAGTGATTATGATCCGTTTCTTCTTCGCCCAAGCCATGCAGATTATACAGCTTATTTAAAATATCAAGGATTTCAAGATTATCGAGGTGGAGGACACTTTTCAGGAAGAATCACAGCAGCACTCGTTTGTGCAGGCGCCATTTGTAAACAAATCCTAGAAAATAAAGGAATTAAAATAGCAACCCATATTAAACAAATTCATCAAGTGATGGATGATGATTTTTCTATCCAAATAGATGAATTAGAACAACAAATTCAAGAATTAAATTGCTCTTCATTTGCTGTTTTATCAAAAGACAGTTTAAAAGAAATGCAAGAAGAAATTAAAAAAGCAAAAAATATGCAAGATTCTGTTGGCGGAGTTTTAGAAACCATTGTCCTACATTTGGAAGGTGGAATTGGGGAACCTTTCTTTTCTTCCATTGAATCTGTTCTTTCTTCCCTACTTTTTTCCATTCCAGCTGTCAAGGGAGTAGAGTTTGGACTTGGATTTCAATTTGCAAACCTTTATGGAAGTGAAGCAAATGATTCATTTATGTATCAAGATGGAATCAAAACAAAAACCAATCATAATGGTGGAATCAATGGTGGAATTAGTAATGGAATGCCCATTTTATTTAAAACCGTCATTAAGCCTACTCCAACCATTGGTAAACTTCAAGAAACCATTGATATGAAAACCAATCAAGAAATTACAATGAAAGGAAAAGGTCGTCACGATCCTTGTATTGTTCACCGTGCTCGCGTTGTTGTGGATAGTGTAACAGCCATTGGACTTGTGGAACTATTATGTTCAAGATACGGCTATATGTGGATGTAATCTATGAAATTAGGATTAATCGGCGAAAAACTAGGACATTCCTATTCTAAAATGATTCATGAAGAATTTAGAAATGAGCCTTACGAGTTATGGCCACTTTCCATGGAAGAATTTACAAAATTCATGGAGAAAAAAGACTTTGATGGAATTAATGTAACCATTCCATACAAACAAAAAGTTATTCCCTATTTATCTTACATTAGTGAAAGTGCTAAAAAAATAGGTGCAGTCAATACCATTCTAAATAAAGAGGGTGCACTATATGGATATAATACAGATTATGATGGATTTTTATATTTAATTCAAAAACATCATATTGATGTTGCTCAAAAAACAGTTTGTATTTTAGGAACTGGGGGAACAAGTAAAACAGCAAAGTGTGTTTTACAAGATTTAGGTGCTAAAATCATTTATAAAGCAACGATAGAAGATGTCGATGAAGATCATCTTTTAAGTTATGATGAATTAAAACATCATCCAGAAATTCAAATTCTTGTCAATACAACTCCTGTTGGAATGTATCCAAAACTGGGAGGAAAGATTATTGAAATGGAATGGTTTCCATCCTTAGAAGCGGTTGTTGATGTGGTTTATAATCCAATGCGAACACAACTTATTTTAGAAGGGTTAAAACGAAACATTACTTCCGTATCGGGCTTAGAAA
>CANQVW010000108.1 GCA_947627395.1 uncultured Bacilli bacterium
GGCGATGGTGAGCGGAATGCCGCTGCCCGAGGCCGGGGACTTCAAAAGCAAATGGAGCGACTTGACCGAAGAAGCGGAGGCAGCCAATGAAAAATCCGAAGAATAAAATGTTGCTCTGCCCTAAAAATGCGGTGCTCTGAAAACACTTTGCCGGAAAAGGAAAAAGTCCAGAAACCCGCATGGTTACTGATAAAGGGGCCCGCACAAAGCCGACGGCTTTGTGCGGAGAGGAGGAGCGACGGCGTGAGTGAGAGATGACTTTTCAAAGAAAAGTCGTCGCGAACGATACAAAGTCCGCGACGACGATGGCGGAGAGGATGGGATTCGAACCCATGTGACGTTGCCGTCAAACTGATTTCGAGTCAGCCCCGTTATGACCACTTCGATACCGCTCCATAGTTTCATTATACCACTTTTAATCTATATCTTCAAGAAAAAAAGAGTATAGGACATCCATACAAGGTATGTCGTTATACTCTTTTGATTTACCATTCCGTTATATTGTTTTGATCATAATACCAATAATGTCCATCATTTGAAGGATTATTCAAACTATAATAATAGATTGTTGCTTTTAATAGCTCAGTGTTATTAGAAGATATACTCACTTGATTCCATTGATCTACTATTCCTTTATAATAAATTTTAGATAAAGATGAGTTTAAATTAAATGCTCTTTCATTTATTTTTTCTAATGTAGCAGGAAGAACAACAGAACTTAATGAACTGCATCCTGTAAAACATAAACTACCTAAAACTTTTGTTCCTTCATTGATTGTGATTTCTTTTAGGTTTGTGCAAACTCCAAAAGAATACTCTCCTATTCTTTCAATTGTACTAGGTAATTGAACTTTCGTAATTTGCGTAAAATAATAGAATTGATAATTTCCAATATTTTTTATACCTTCTGGAATAACTAATGTTGTAATTTCTTTCCATTCATTATTTTCTTTTTGGTAAAAATGACCATTATGACACATTGGGTTACTTGTTGTTTCACTAAATCCAATTTGACACCATTGTGATAAATCTCCATGATAACGAATTGTTTCAAGATGGAAACAATCATAAAATGCATCATTTCCAACACTTGTTAGAGAGGCTGGAAGTTCTATTTCACTCAATCCAAAAGCATTAGAAAAAGCTTTATCATAAATGATTTTTGTTGTTTCTGAAAGAGAAATACTTGAAATTGCATCACTTGTTGTTCCCATAAAGACAATGGTTTTGTTGTCATCATTTCCTAAATATTTTCCTTCATTATAAACATAATATTCTAAACGATTACATGAATCTAAAACACCTTCACTAATTAAACAAATATCAGAAGATATTTTCATTTGTGTTTCATTAGAATTTAGAACAGATATTAATACAACATATGGATTATCTTGATTGCCTAAATATCTTCCATTATCATATTCATTATATTCTAATTGATTACATTGTTCAAAAGCTTTTCTGCCGATAGAATGAATATACGATGGAATATCTAACTTTGTAATGTTTTTGAATCCATAAAATTGATAATTACCAATTTCACTAATATTGTTTGGTAAAACAATTTCTGTAATTTCTTCTTCTGTATTTTTTAAATAAAATTGAAGTGCATGTGACATTGGTGTACTTTCTTCATTTACAAATTGAATGTTGCACCAATCTTCAATGGTTCCATCATAAATGACTTTTTCTAATAAATCACAACCTTGAAAAACATCATTTTCAAAATAAATGGTAGATGAAGTAAATTCAAATGTGTTCATTTGGAAACAATCTTTAAAAGCATTTTGATCGATGGATTTAACATGATTACCTAATTGAAGAGATAGAATACTCTCACAGTTTTGAAAAGATGAATATCCAATAGATTCTAGACTTTCTGGGAATAAAACACTATTTACATGAGAAAATCCATAGAATTGAAGATCTCCTATTTTTGTTATTCCTTCATTGATTTGAAGTTCTGTTACTTCTTTCCATTGATCATTTTCTAAAATATAAAAGAAAGATGCTTTAGACATTGGATTACTTGTAACTAAATCTGAATAGCTAGCTCCTGTTGTGCCAAAGGATATTTGACACCAATCATTTATGGTCCCTTTATAATAAACATGATTTAATAAATTACAATTGAAAAAGACACTTTCTCCTATAGTTTGAATGTTCTTTGGAAGTGTAATAGATTCTAAACTACTACATCCTGAAAATAATTCATTTTCTAAAGAGGTAATTAAATCAGGAACAATTATATTTTCTAAAGATGAGCAACAATAAAATGCTTCTTGTCCTATTGTTTCTAGAGTCGATGGTAAAGTGATATTTTTAAGTTCAGTGCAATACCAAAAGGCATACTCTTCAATGGTGATGATTTCTCCCTTAAATTCTACTGTTTCAAGTAAAGAACAAAGTCTAAATAAATTTTTAGAAACTTTTGTAATTTGACTTGGAAGGATTATCTTTTTTAGTTTACTACATTCTTGAAAAGCTCCTTCTTCGATAGAAGTAAGACTTTCAGGAAGTTGAATATTTTCAAGGGAGGTACATCCATAAAATGCAAATTTACCAATGCTTTTTAATGTATTAGAAAAAGTTACATTTCTTAGTAATTTACAAGAACTAAAGGCTTCTTCCCCAATAAATTCAATACCATCTTCCATAATGACAGTTGTTAATTGACTACAATTTTTAAAAAGATTAGGAGCAATTTTAGTTACTGGCATTTGATTAAATTCTTTAGGAATTCGAACAGATTGAATTGAAACATCTTTTATGGATGTAATGGTATATTCTTTTTCATCTTCATTCAATGTAAAACCAAAAATGGAGGCATGACATACACTACATTCACCATCTTGATAGGTGTGAGCACCAATATCTTTTTTAACTGATTCATGACAAGTTGCTTGGTGCCAATGATTATTATCATCATATGCCCAAGTTTCACTATATACATGTTGATGGATTACTTTATCGATCAATTCACTTTCTTTATAGTGACACACACTACATTCTCTTGTTTTTAATCCTTCTTCTGTTTCTGTTGCTTCTTTTTCTACAACCCAATCATTAAAGATATGTGATTCAATATCTTTTTTAATTGATTCATGACAAGTTGCTTGGTGATAGTGATTATTTTCATCATATGCCCAAGTTTCACTATATACATGTTGATGTTTACAACCACCAAGAACTAAAATTAGAACAACGAAACATAACAAACAAATACATTTTCTTTTTTTCATAATGTTTCTTTCTTCTTTATATTTATTCTAAGATAAAACTATCAATTCCCGCACCTGGTGCAATCATTGGAAGCACTTTTTCATCGATAGAGATGTGACACTCAATTAATGCTGGAACTCTTTTCTTTAGAGCTGTTTTTAAAGCTTGATGATATTCTTCTTTTGTATGGGCATCATATCCATCAATGTTATATGCATCAGCAAGTTTCATAAAGTCAGGACCCCTTGTTAAATCGGTTTGCGAATATCTTTTTTCATAAAATGCTGTTTGCCATTGTCTAACCATTCCTAGTGTTTGATTTTGTACAATAACGATTATAATTGGTAAATTATATTCTTTAATGGTTGCTAGTTCTGTTAGATTCATTCGAAATGATCCATCTCCAGCGATGTGAACTACTGTAGCATCTGGATGAGCAATTTGCACTCCCATGGCGGCTCCTGTTCCAAAGCCCATGGTGCCAAGTCCTCCTGATGTAATTAAAGTTCTTGGTTTTGTGTACTTGTAATATTGGGCAGCCCACATTTGGTGTTGACCAACTTCTGTTGTGATGATGGCTTCCCCTTTTGTTGCATCATATATTTCTTCCATCATAAATCGTGGATTCAATGTATCACAATGCTCTAAATGTTTAAAGATTTGTTTCCAAGAAGCAATTTTTTCTAACCATTCTTGATGACTTGTTTTCTTTAATTTTTTATTTAATGACTGTAATACAAGTTTTAAATCACCATGAATAGAGTAATGTGGTTTTATATTTTTTCCTAATTCTGAAGCATCCACATCAACATGAATAATCGTTGCATTAGGAGCAAATCTTTGAATATTACTTAATACACGATCGCTAAAACGAGTTCCAAAAGCAAGTAAGCAATCTGATTCAATAATTGCTTTATTAGAAGCAACTGTCCCATGCATTCCAATCATTCCTGTAGATAAAGGATGAGTTTCAGGAAAACCTCCTTTTCCCATCAAAGATGTGGCAACAGGACAATCTATTTTTTCCGCAAACTCTAATAGTTCACTACTTGCACCACTACTGATAACACCACCACCTGCATAAACAAGTGGTTTTGATGAAGATTGAATGACCTGAGCAATGGTTTCAATATCTTGATCTTTGTAATCAATAAATCTTTGAATTTCCTTTGGTTTTTGTGGTGTATATTCACAAAAAGCATTAGAAATATCTTTAGGAATATCAATTAAAACAGGTCCTGGTCTTCCACTTTGAGCGATATAAAAAGCTTCACGAATGATGTCAGCAAGAGATTCGATGGATTTCACAATGTAATTATGTTTTGTAATTGGCATGGTAACACCAGTAATATCTACTTCTTGGAAACTATCTTTTCCAATTAGGTTTCTTCCAACATTTCCTGTAATAGCAATTAATGGAATTGAATCCATATAGGCAGTTGCAATTCCAGTAATTAAATTGGTTGCACCTGGTCCTGATGTTGCAATACATACTCCAACTTTTCCAGTAGATCTTGCATATCCATCAGCAGCATGAGCTGCACTTTGTTCATGACAAGTTAATATGTGACGAATACGATGACTGTTTTGATATAAGGCATCATAGATAAATAATACTGCACCTCCTGGAAAACCAAAAACAGTATCTACACCTTGTTCTAACAAACATTCAATTAAAATCTGTGAACCATTTATTTTCATATCGTCACCTCATTCTTTGAAAATAGCACCTTGACTAGCGGATGAAACAAGTTTAGCATATCTTGCTAAATAACCTGTTTTCGCATTAGGCTCTGGACATACCCATTTTTTCCTTCTTTCTTCAAGGGTTTTTTCATCTACTTTTAATTCTATTTTGTAAG
>CANQVW010000109.1 GCA_947627395.1 uncultured Bacilli bacterium
AATTAGATGATGTTGTAAAACTTGCAAAACCAGATGAAGTTTTATTAACCATTGATGCTATGATGGGGCAAGATGCCATTAATGTCATTACGACCTTTAATGAAAAACTTCCATTAACAGGATGCATACTGACAAAATTAGATGGAGACACTCGTGGTGGTGCTGCTCTTTCTATTCGTTATTTAACCCACGTCCCAATTAAGTACATTGGTGTAGGAGAAAAATTAGACCAACTAGAATTGTTCCATCCAGATCGTATGGCTGGCCGTATTTTAGGTATGGGAGATGTTGTTTCTTTAATTGAAAAAGCAACAGAAAGTATTGATGAAGATGAAGCCTTAAAAATGTATGAAAAAATTCAAAAAGGTGTATTCAATTATAATGACTTTTTAAAACAGTTAAAATGGATTAAAAGAATGGGTTCCTTAAAAGGATTGTTAGGATTAATTCCAGGATTAGGAGCTCAAATTAAAAATATAGATATTGATGATAAACAATTTGCTTTTATTGAAGCAATCATAGGTTCCATGACTCCTGAAGAGCGTAAACACCCAGAATTAATTGCGAAAAGTGTTTCAAGACGTGAAAGAATTACCAAAGGATCTGGAAGAAGTTATCAAGAAGTCAATAATTTAACAAAACGTTTCGACGACATGAAAAAACAAATGCAAGCCATGTCAGGAATGACTGAAGAAGAAATGAATTTTAAGATGAAAACAGGACAAGGTCTTCCCCAACAAAAAGTAAAAAAAGGAAAAGGAAAAGGTAGGGGAAATTTTAGATATTAGGAAAGGTGAAAGAAATGAATTATGAAGAATTTAAATTACAATTTAACCAAATGAATGAAGAATTATTTGCATCATTTTTGGAAGTAAAAGAACAAAGAATTCAAAATGGAACTAAGTTACTACGAGTTTTGTCAGATACCCATCTAACAAATCAAACAGATTTAAATTCTTTAGATGAAGATTTTCTTAAGCTTTGTGAGAAACAAAGAAAAGTAATAGAAAAATTCCAAAATCAAATTGAAAAATTAAAAGAGGAATTACAAATAGGATTAACCGTTTTTGATGAAAATTTTAATATTGAAAAAGAAGAAGAAAAACTTGTTGCACAAAAGAAAAGAACTATTCTTCCAGCTCGTCAAATTTATCGTAAAGAATTGCATGACATACAAGCAAGAATTGATAAATTAGAAAAAGAACGCGATCAAGTTTTAAAAGAAAAAGAGGATTTATTGGAAGAAGAGCAAAAAAACTTCAAAGCAAAAATGCAAGAATTAGACAAGAGATCTTTCTTTGAAGTAAAACGTGTTAAAGAAAATACAAGTAAAGAATATCGTGATTTAGAAAGTAGATTATTAGAAGAAAATAATCGTAAAGAAATCAAAAGAATTCAAAAAAGCATTAAAGAAATAAGACATACAGGGACCATTGAAGCAAAAAGAATAGCTCTATCTTATGTAGATGAAGAAAAAGAAGCTGAACTTGTTTTTTTTCGTTTCTTAAAAAATCATGAAAAAGAAGTTTCCATTTTACAAGATGAATTTCAAATAAAAATGGAAGATTTACTTTTAGAAAAGAAATATTGTGATCACAAATATCAAATGGAAGAAGACAAATACGATTTTGGTACCCAACGTGCTTTACATCATATCAATCAAAACGCCCAAAAGAAACGTGCTGATTTATTATGCTCTTATCATGACCAAATTCAAGAAGCAAATCAAGAAAAAATAAATAAACAAATAGAACATCTAGAGCAACAATTAGAAGCGAGTAAGAAAATATTCAATCGTCGTTATGAAAAAGATTTTGTGCAAAATCAAACCATTCTTTCGATGACGAGTCAAGATGTTGAATCCTTACAAGGAGAAGTTAAAAAAATTCAAGATTACTTTTTGGTTTTTATGGATCAATACGAACAAATCATTTTAATGATTTGTAATGAATACTTAGATCAACTTAAAGTTCAAGAAGAAGAAGCTAGAAAATGTTATGAATTGTTTAACTATCAGTCACAAACTTACTATGATTTTCAGTATCAACCTTTCATAGATAAATTCTTGAAAATTACGGAACAAATTCAATCAATTCAACAGTCTTCTTTTAATCAATTTATAAGTGATTTACATAAAAAAGTAGAAATGGTGAAATCACAAATGAATGATATGTTTCAAACAATCTTGATGTTCGTGAAAAAGAGTATGGCAAATCGTTTAGCGTATCGTCAAAATATTGAGCAAATATTACAGGATGTTAGAGATCAAGGTATTCAAGCGAATGAATCTTATTTGGATCATCAAAAAGGATTGGTTGAACAAGAACATCAAGAAATGAATCAACAGTATCAACAAGAAAAATCGGATGACCAATCTTTGAGAACAAAAATTGATGAAGAATTTGTAACCAATGAACAATCCTTAGATAAAAGTATTTCAGAACATCAACAAAAAAATGATGCTTTAAAAGAATCTATGCGTTTACAATCGGAAGAAGTAAAAAATCAATTAAAAGCTCATATCAAAGAAACTGAGAATAATCAAAAAATGATTTTGAAAAATGGTGAGTTAGAGATTGTCAATAAATATAACTTAGCTAAAGGAAAAATAGAAGAAGAATATAAAAATAAAATTGATTTATTATAGTAGGTGAAAAAATGTTTGATTACATGAAAGGTAAAATTACAGGAGTTTTCGCAAATTATATTGTTCTAGAAGTTCATTCTATTGGATACTCTATTCATTCACCAAATCCTTTTTCCTTCCAAAATGACGAAGAAGTGACCATCTATATTTATCCATATATTCGCGAAGATGCTTTTGATTTATATGGTTTTAAAACCTTAGAGGAAAGAAATTTATTTACTAAACTTTTATCTGTAAAAGGGATTGGACCTAAAGGAGCCTTAGCAATATTAGCTAAAGGAGAAATAGAAGAACTAGAAAAAGCGATTGAAAATAGTGATGCAAAGTACTTTCAACGTTTTCCTGGGATTGGACCTAAAGCAAGTGGACAAATTATACTGGATTTACGAGGAAAGATTTCCAATACCATCTCCTTAAATCCAAAAGTGGAAAATGTGAAAGAGGCCCTTCGATCTTTAGGATATACCTCCAATGAATTAAAAAAACTAGATCGATTCTTAATGGATCATATAGATTTACCAATTGAAGAACTTGTGAAAATGAGTTTAAAAAGAATGTTTTAAAAGCTTTAACTATTTGTTATCTTACAGAAGAAAGAAGGTGTTAGAATGGAAAATGAAAGTCTTTTATTAGATGAAAATGAATCCACTCTACGTCCAAAAAGATTAAATGAATATGTTGGACAAACAAGTATTAAAGAAACATTAAATGTCTTTATACAAACGGCCCTACAAAGAGAAGAAACCTTAGACCATGTGTTGTTATATGGTCCTCCAGGATTAGGAAAAACGACACTTGCTAATATTATTGCCAATGAAATGGGTGCCCAATTTAAAAGTGTTACAGCTCCTTCTATCAATCGTGTTGGAGATTTGGCTGCCATTCTTTCTAATTTAGAAGCTGGAGATGTTTTATTTATTGATGAAATTCATCGTCTACCAAAGATTGTTGAAGAAACCTTGTATTCTGCAATGGAAGATTATGTCATTGATATTGTGGTTGGAAAAGATTCTACAGCATCGACCATTCGTTTGGATTTACCTCCTTTTACTTTAATTGGAGCAACCACTCGATGTGGAGATATTTCCGCCCCTTTACGTGATCGTTTTGGTATTGTTCAACAAATTCATTATTATACAGTGGATGAATTAGAGCAAATTGTCTATAGAACATCTAGAGTATTTAATTATCCAATTGAACAAAAAGCATCACAAGAAATTGCAAGGCGTTCGCGTGGTACACCAAGAATTGCCAATCGTTTATTTCGACGTGTTCGTGATTTTGCTCAATTTTTAAATGAAAAAGAAAAAATAATTACCTACGAAGTTACCAAATCTTCCTTAACCAAATTAAATATTGATGATGCTGGATTAAATCAAACCGACCATCATTATTTACTAACGATGATTGAAAAGTTTAGGGGAGGTCCAGTAGGTTTAAATACCATAGCTGCATCGATTGGGGAAGAAGTAACCACCTTAGAAGATGTTTATGAACCTTATTTATTACAAGAAGGTTTTATTGTAAGAACTCCAAGAGGAAGAATGGTAACAGAGAAAGCATATAAACATTTAGGAGTTACACCGAATGGACGTTAAAGAATTTGATTATGATTTGCCTGAAGAATTGATTGCGCAAACACCATTAGAGGAAAGAAGCAATTCAAAATTAATGGTGGTGAATCGAAAAACAGGGGCAATAGAACATAAACATTTTTATGATATCCTCGATGAATTGAATGAAAATGATGTTTTGGTATTAAATAATACAAAAGTACTTCCTTCAAGGCTTTATGGTGAAAAACAAGATACCAAAGCTAAAATAGAAGTTCTTTTGCTTAGAGAACTTCAAAAAGATGAATATGAAGTACTCGTTCGTCCTGCAAGAAGAATCCATGTGGGAAGTATTGTTGTTTTTTATGATGACAAGCAAAATCAAATTTTATCTTTAGAAGTCAAAGAAAAAAAAGAAGAAGGCATTTGTATCGTTCATTTTTCTTATCAGGGAATTTTCTTAGAACAATTAGAAAAACTAGGAGAAATGCCACTGCCCCCCTATATTCATGAAAAACTACTTGATAAAGATCGTTACCAAACCGTTTATGCCACTCAATTAGGAAGTGCAGCAGCCCCAACAGCAGGACTACATTTCACACCAGTTTTACTTGAAAAAATCAAGCAAAAACATGTTCAAATTGTCTACATTACTTTGCATGTCGGACTTGGAACTTTTCGACCCGTATCTGTAGAAAGCATTGAAGAGCATCACATGCATAGTGAATGGTATAAAATGGATGAAGAAACAGCCAAAATATTAAATCAAGCCAAAAAAGATGGAAAAAGAATTATTAGTGTCGGAACAACAAGTACAAGAACATAAGAATCCATTTATCAGAAGTATCA
>CANQVW010000110.1 GCA_947627395.1 uncultured Bacilli bacterium
ACAAATACTTAAAATACGATGAATTTGATTCTCCGCAAGAATTATTAGAAAAATTTAGAATTGATAATAAAAGTTTAGAAGAAATATGGAGTGAATTAGATTGGTATAATTGATATCACAAACTTGCAAGAGTGTAACTATCTCTATATAGATAGTTACACTTTAAAACTTTTTGTTTGCAAGCGTCTAAGATATGACGTATTGAATAAATAAAAAGATATACTATTAAAGTAAAAACTATTGTTTTACTATTTAGTATATCTTTATCTAAGTTTTTATAGTTACCACCTTTTTAATGCTTGATTCAAGTTTTAATCCATTTAATAAGTCTTTTACATCACTCTTTTTTATCTCTATTCCTACTTTTTCTATAGGCCATTTTATCTTGATATGTTCAATCCTTTTATAATATAACCAGAAGGATCCTCTTTCATGATGTAATATTTTTATTTTGTTTTTATCCTTATTACAAAATAGAAATAATGAATTTTCAAATGAATCTAACTTTAAATGACTATCTACTAAATATATCCATTTATTCCTTTTCTTAAATCTGTATATCCACATGCTTCTATGGTTACTAAATCAATCCTATTTTATTTACTATCCTTAATACACTTAATAATAGTTTTTCATCATAGAATGAATATATATTGATCTTTATTTTCTTAGTTGATAGCATAATGAAGAGTAACATATGCTATTTTTTTGTACTCTTCCTTTTTTAATCCTGATTGTAAATAATCATTTATTATTTCTTTCCATTTGTTTATTTTTGTTTTTATTTAAAAAAAAGACATCTATATTTCAAGACGTCTTATCTTACACGCTTACGTTTGTTTCAAGAATTTACTATTATTGTTTTTTAACTTATTCATTTAAAGGATAAAAAAACATCTTAAAAAGCTGGATAAATTTATAAATGTCTTACATCCACTATCAATAGGACAAGGAGTACTCCATATTGGTTTAACTAAGATACCTAGCTTATCTATTTTAAGAATAAAAGAATTATCAAAAATATTCAAAGAGTTAAAATATCCTCAATCATTGATAAGAAAAACATCTAATTTATATCATTAAAAAATCAATTCATGAAAAAATGTAATGCTTAATATTTTAAATAATGAGAAATTGATATCATTTTGAAAAAGTATTAACAAACAACAAAAAAAACTTGCATTATTAGATAGATTGTGATAGAATAAACAAGGTTAGAAATTCTAACAAGTCACAGTATTCCGCTACTATTGATACAATAGGAATGAATATTGAAAGAAGGAGCGTGAAAAAAATGAGTCAACAATTGATTGATGCCATTACAAAAGAGTACATGAAAACAGATGTTCCTGAATTCCGTCCTGGTGATACTGTTAAAGTATCTGTTCGTATTAAGGAAGGAGATAAAGAACGTATTCAAGTTTTCGAAGGTTTGGTTATCAAAAGACGTGGTGGGGGAATTAGTGAAACATTCACTGTTCGTAAAAATTCCTTTGGAGTAGGAGTTGAAAGAACTTTTCCTGTCCATGCACCTATTATTGCGAAAATTGATGTTGTCCGTAAAGGTAAAGTTCGTCGTGCTAAGTTGAATTACATTCGTACTTTGTCTGCTAAGGCAGCTCGTATTAAAGAACGTCGTGATTAGTGGATGTGAATAGAAAAGATGATAAATGGTTTGATCAATTGATCAAGCCGTTTTTTCTTTTCTAAAATAAAAAAGCATATCAAATAGATACGCATTTTTAAGATTTATCCTCCTCGAAAGTCTTTTTAAATGATTTAATTTAGATCCAAAGATATATTCAATCATAAGAGCAACTAAGGCGCTCATGCCTGTTACAATATATAAACAAGATATAATTAGGGTGGTATTTTTACTTAAATGTTGATAAAAGACAATTAAAGCATCAAATCTAGCACAAAGAATGCCAAAGATAAAAACAATCCAAGAGAAGATAGTATGAATTGTATTATATTGGATATTGATCACAGATTTTTGTTCTAACTTTTTTTAAATAAAAACATTCACTTGCCATAGTAAAAGTAAAGAAAACAACAACATATGAATAACACCAATAATCCATTGTTTTTCTTTATACATGCAAAGTAAGATGAAATAGCAAATCCTAAAATCGACAAACTAAATATAACTTCTAAAATAGGATAAATAATGTCATATTTTTTCTTAATTTGATCCAAAGTTTGTTTCAGTTTCTTCACTTTGTATAATAAAAATCACTTCCCTATAATTATAGCATAAAAATAGAAGTAAATTTTACTATTTCATTTTTTTGTCACAATTGGGCAAATATCTTCATATATTATGGTGGTGATGAAATGAAATATTTTTTAGTTGGTATTTTAGGAACGGGTATGAGTGCTTTAGCTCTTTCTTTAAAAGAACGAAATGAAATTGTTGAAGGAAGTGATGAAAGTACCTCTTTTTTTACTTTCCCATCATTAGATGAACATCATATTCCAGTTTATCGATTTCATAAAAAAAATATTGAAGATCATAAAGACTTTTTCTTCATTATAGGATATGCCTATCAAGAGGATCATGAAGAAGTTCAAGAAATTCTTCGTTTAGGACTTCCATATTCATATTATGCAGATTTCATAGAATCTTACTATCAAGGTGTAAAAATTGGAATTAGTGGAACACATGGAAAAACAACAACTGCTCTTTTTTTAACGCAACTTCTTTCAAAAGAAGATATATGTGCTATTGTTGGAGATGGAACAGGAATTGGAAATGATCCTTATCAATATTTAATCCTAGAAGCATGTGAATATCGGCAACATTTTTTAAAGTATCATTTCGATGAATTACTTATCAATAACATCGATTATGATCACCCAGATTATTTTAATTCCATTGATGAGGTATTCTTTGCCTTTCAAAGAGCTGCAAATAGAAGTAAAAGAGTTTATATTAACCAAGATGATGAAAAAGCACGCCAAATTCAACATAAAAATAAGATTACTTTTTCTCTTTATGAACCTTCTGACGTTCAGGGCAAAATCATTGAAGAAAAAAACAATGGTTTTATGTTAGAAGTCAAAACGAAAGATCAACAGTATACTTTCTTTTTACCTTTTACAGGAATCCATATGGTTTATAACTTTTTAGCTGCGTTTGCTATTTATAGCACCATAAATCAAAAAATTGATATTCTTCCATCTCATGTATTTAATTTTAATAAACCAAAAAGAAGAATGGAAGAAGTAAAATGTTTTGATAATATTATTATTAATGATTATGGACATCATCCAACAGAAATAAGAGCAACTCTTTCATCCATTAAACAAAAATATCCATCGCATTATATCATTACCATCTTTCAACCTCATACATATTCAAGAACAATATATTTATATCAAGAGTTTCAAACATGTTTTTCTTTGTCTGATGAAGTTTATGTTGCATTGACATTTCCTTCTTCAAGAGAAGAAAGAGATCCATTCAAAGATAAGTTAGTCAAAGACATTTTTCAGGGCTTTTCCAATTATGAAGAAGAGGACTTAGAAAGATGGAGTTTACTTCACAAAACTGTTTTTTTATTCATAGGTGCTGGAAATATTTATGAAGATGCAAACAAATTATTTATGAAAATAAATGAAAAAAGTATTGAAAAAAAGAATAAAATATGATAAAATCGTAAATGGAGAGGTGATTTTATGAATCAAATTAAAATTTATGATATTGCTGGATCAGCAGGTGTCAGTCTTGCTACTGTTTCTAGGGTTTTAAATCATCCCGAAAAAGTAAAAAAAGTAACAAGAGAAAAGGTTCTAAGAATCATCAAAGAAAAAGGATACAAGCCAAATGCGAATGCTAGAGGTCTTGCTAGCAGGAAGTCAACAACCATCGCAATTGTTGTTCCAACACTGACAAGAGCATCTATTTCAGAGATGATTCAAGGAATTGAAAATAGTGCAAAAAAATTTGGATACACCGTTCGTTTATTTGTGAATGATGATTTAGAAAATGAACAAGAGACGTGGCGCGAAGTTGTTGCCTCTAGTGTTGATGGTATTCTTTTCATGTGTGATGAAATGAGTGACTCTACTTATGAACTCATTGCATACACTCCAGTTCCTGTTATTTTTGTCAATGCGTTATCTAAAAATCAAACTTTTGGTAGTGTTGGCATTGATAATGAAAAATGTGCTTATGATGTTACAAAACAAATGATTGATAAAGGAAATAAGAAGATTGTTTTCATTACAACAGCTCATACTTACACCGTCAATGAAGCTAAAGTAAAAGGATATGAAAAAGCAATGAAACAAGCAGGACTTGAACCAGAATTATTAGGTTCTGTGGGTGTCATTGAAAATAACGAAACCCAATTTGAAGAATATTTACAAACACATCGTCCAGAAGTTGTTTTAGCAGCCAGAGATTCGATGGCAATCAGTTTTATGAATGTAGCTGTTAAAATGGGAATCAAAGTTCCTGATGAATTGCAAGTGATTGGCTTTCAAAATACAAGATATGCTCAATTATCCAATCCTAAATTAACTTGTGTTGATGTTCCAATTTATGAAATTGGAAACCAGGCAATGGAAAAATTGACAGAATTAATGAAAGAAGATGTAGAAGCAAAACCAACCAACACAGTCGTTGACTATCAAATTATATGGCGTGATTCAACAAAATAATAGTAAACTGTGAAAAAGATTTAGTAGATTTAAAGAGTTCATTTTAGAGAGGCAGTGGTGGGTGTAAACTGTTATGAATGTTAAATTGAATTACAACTTTGGAGTTTTAAAACAAAAATGAGTGGGAAAGATGTCTTTCCAACTAAGGTGGTACCGCGAAATTTTCGTCCTTAGAAGCTAAATGCTTTTTGAGGACTTTTTTTAATGAAGGAGGAGTTATGAAATTATATGATGATTTAAAATGGCGTGGGTTAATTAATGATATCAGTAGCCCAGACTTAGAAGAAAAATTAAACCAAGGA
>CANQVW010000111.1 GCA_947627395.1 uncultured Bacilli bacterium
TGTTTATTGGGATAGTCCTTCTGAATCTCACTTATATGATTCTATCTGATCTATTTTATCTTATTCAAGAAAAAATATCGTTGCGGAAATCATTAATGTTTTAAATAGTAGTAATGTTTCTATTTCGACCATTTCCTCTTCAACAACCAAAGCAGGTGAAATCTTAACAAAAGTAAAAATTATGGTTAAAAATGTGGATGATTTAGATCGTGCAATTGTCAATCTTCAAAAAATACTAGATGTTTATTCTATTGAAAGGGTGATGAGATGAGAGTCGTAGTTCAAAGATGTTTAAAAGCGAAATGTAGTGTTGATGGCATTGTTACAGGAGAAATTGATCATGGATACATGATTCTTGTTGGTTTTACTCATCAAGATCAAGAAGCACAAATCCAAAAAGCATGTAAAAAAATCGTAAACTTACGAATTTTTGAAGATGAAAACGGGAAAATGAACTTAAATCTACAACAAGTTCAAGGAAAAATTTTGTCTATATCTCAGTTTACTCTATATGCAGACACACAAGCAGGAAATCGTCCCTCATTTACTCAAGCGATGGAACCACATCAAGCAAGTCATTTGTATGATGTATTTAATGATTGTTTACGCTCATATAATATCCCTGTTGAAACAGGAATATTTGGCGGCGATATGAAAATTGATTTTATTAATGATGGCCCCGTCACCATTGTAATGGAATTTTAAGGAAAAGATAGGATGTCCTATCTTTTTTATATAGATTTCTATTTTTTATTTTTAACTTAACTTTTTTACAAAAATATGATATACTACTTATAATGAGAAAGGATGAATCAAAGATGATTAGAGAAAAATACCAAGAATTATTGACAAAAGAATATTCATATTCACTAATAAATGAAGTCAATGAATTAAAAAGTCAATGTGTAAGAGAACAAAATAAAGAATACTATTTTTTGTGTGATATATTATTAATCGATATTTATATTGAACATCAAAATTTAGAAGAAGCATTAGAAATTGCGCAAAAAGACATTCAGAATTTTGATTCAGCAACTTTCAAAAGTATCTACTTATCTTATTTAGAAAGAATTATTTATATTTATATTACTAAGAAAAATTTTCGTATTGCAAAACGTTATGCTTTAGAAAAAGAAAAGTACATTGATAAAAACAATAGTGAATCTTTAAATAGATGGTATTTAGAAATGTCCTATATTCATGGTGAAGTAGGAGAATTAGAAAAAGCAGAAGATGATTTAAATCATATATTAGCAAATCATCCAAGTGATGATATTCGCCCCTATGTTTTAAGTAATTTAACGAAAATTTACATTGATATGAAAAAAGTCAATGAAGCAATGATGACTTTAAATGAATGTATGGAGCTTAAATTAGATCAAGAAGGTAAAGTTTATTGTGATTATTTACTTGCTAAAATATGTATTTTATCAAATTCATACAATGAAGCTATCGAAATCTTTGATCAAATGTTTCAAAAAGAAGACATTAATCAAATGACTTTATCCATCGTAAACGAATATTTAGAATTGTTAATTCAAATGAAGTTATGCGATAAAGCACTACTTGTCATGAATAAAATGGGAATATTTATGAATGCTACAAATGATTTACAAATTCAAAAAGCATTTTTAAGAAATAAAGTGAACTATTTTGTAGCTATTCGAGATACTGCACCGATATCCACCCTTTTAGAAGAAATTAAACAATTAGATGAAAAAATTTCTTTTGAAGAACAAAAGATATTAAATGAATCTTTTGAAGATGATAAAAATGATATTGTTGAAAGAAGTATTACTAATATTATTGAACAAGTTGATAAATTAACAACATTGGTCAATTGTTCATTATCCAATGGAGGATTACGTGATTTAATTGCTGATTATAGTTCGAAAATAAGAAAAATACTTCCAATTGATTCCGTTTCCTTTGTGTTATTTAATAAAGTTGATGAACCTGAATATTTAAATGCAAATGAAATCTTATGCATATATTCAAAAAATGAAAAAACTTATGAAAAGCAATTAGAGTATTCTAATTTGCAACAAACTATTTTCGAAATGATTGTAAATCAGAAAGAACCAATTTCTTTAGATTTAAACATGTGTAATATTGCTTTAAAAGATTTATTTTCAGGAAAAACATATCTTGAAGAAAATATTAATTATATTTCTGCCTTTCCTTTTGTACAGGATCATGATGTATTTGCTGTCTTAATTTTTGCATCCAGTTCACATGATTTAACCACACAAAATGACACAGTTCTGTTAAAAGTTGCTGCTAAATTGTTAGAATCTAAATTAATTTCTTCATTTATTCGCGATAATTTAGATGAAGCACTTTATTCATTAAATGTTTTATCGGAACAAACCAATTGTTCCTTAGTTCGAATCAATAATGACACGCTTTATTTAACAAAAGAATTAATTCAATTGCTTCATACCAAATCAGGTACCATTTCTCGAAATGAGTACAAAAAGAAAATTATGGATGCTGATATCGATACTTATGAAAGCGCAATGCTCCAAAAAGAAGGATATGATATTGAATATCGCTTGTTGGTTGACGATAAAATTTATCCAGTACATGAAAAAATGTCAGCATGGCAAGATGCCAATAAAAGAAATACACTCTTCGTTGGAACGATTATGCTTTTAGATAAAGAATGTATTGGTAAAGTATTGGGTGAAAAAGAATTTAATAAAAAAGTAAATGAATTAAAAGCGAATACACATAAAATTGAATTTAGATTTTCTTTCATTCGTATTCGTGGAAGTAGAAGTGAATACGATGAAATTAAAGAAGCGTTTGGTGAAAATCCATACTATTTAACGGATGGTACTTTTGTAGTAGTATTAGAAAATGAAGTGAATATTAAAAACCTTGAAAAATTAATTAAAAATTATAGTGACAGAGCTTCTATTATTCGTTATCCAAGAGATATGATTAATATTGATGAACTGATTAAAGTATCGAAAGCTTCTTTGGATCAAAATAATTTGTTTTTCACAGAAGATTTATATAAAGAATATTTAAAGAAAATTTCTGTTGCAAATGAAGTTAAAAAAATCTTTACAACGAAAATGCCATTATTGTTGACCTTCTATCACTCTTATGATGATGTTTTATGGGTAGATGTTAAAACACAAGTTGTTGGTTTATCTGATCGCGAAAATGTAAGAGAATATTTGAGTCAAGACATGCTTGTTCAATATGATACGCATACTTATTTAGAATATATGAAAAAGGATGTTAAATATTCAAGCCTATTACCCATTTCAAATCAAGCCATTATAGAACTTTATAAAGATCAAAAGTTAAAGGCAAAAAAACATTTATACTTAGTGATTCATCAAGTGGATGAAATGCTTTCTCAAGTATTAGATATTTTACGCCAACTAGAAATCAGCATCTTTGTTGATGCAAGTATGTTAGAAAATATGGATCCATATCATTTAAGCTCTGGTTTAGTTAAAGGTGCTATGATTACAAAGGGCATGGATGGACAACAACGTAATAAATTATTACGTTTAGCAAGTGTCTTTAACTTAATTATTGCAAGTTCTTACCGTATGAATGATTGGAAATATAATATCTATCGCAGCGACCGAACAAAAAGATTAAATTAGGTGAGTGAATGAAAGTATTAAATTTTATTTCAAGCATTTTTGTACCTTCAAAGATGGTAAGGTTTAAAAATACATTTGTTTTAATTCCGTTCTTTATTTTCTTACTTGGATCATATTTACTTGCTTTACCTTATACAGTCGCATTTAAAAAGAATTCATATGAAATTATGGAACAATCTAGTGCTTATCATTTTGATCTATTTAAATATGTTGTTGATGAAAATGATACAAGAAATGCTTTTACTGATGAAGAAAAAGAACAATATAATGGAGAAAATAAACAATTAATTTATGAAAATGAATTAACTCAGATGCGTCTTCAAATTGAACTAAAAAGAGTTCTACCAGACGAAACACATTCTTATGAAATTGGTAAAGAATATATTATGAAATCTGTTGTTCCTGTTTTAGACAACGAAGGAACGATCATTGATGAAGATATCTATTATATTCATTTGGTTATGGATATTATTGATGAATCAAAAGATGAAAAATTGGCTTATGATATTCCAGAACGTTTTGATAAACTTCCAAATGATGAAGATGACCAATTTAGACATTTCTTGCTCGTGTTTTACGTGGATGGATTTACTTATCGCGGTCCCAAAGAAGTAGAAGGAAGAGAAGCATCACAATACTTTAATTATCGAAAGATTTCTTTTGATTTAAGCAAAGGAACAGATGCGACTTATTTATCTCATTTTGTGATTGATATGTTAACACCTTATGTTGAAACGAATTATTCTTTTTATTCTTTCATCTATATTGTGATATTGCCTTTTATTATTACATTATTAGCGTGGCTTATTGTTCGTAAAGGTGGAGCCTTGTCTACTCTTAAACATTTTTATAATATAGGGGGTATTGTAAGTATTCCTATAATTCTTATCTTTTTTGTTATCACATGGATTCCATCTCTTACAAGAACAGGAATTATGCCATATTTTCCTGCAGCATTTTTAATTTATTATTTAATTTGCATTTGGTTAATGAATCGAAGAGATTCCATCGAATAAATGTCATAAAATAGAATTCCCCTTCATATAGTTTATTGACTATGGAGGGTGATACTTTGTTTAAGAAAAAACAACTTGTTTTGATTTTATTGACACTTGTAATGATGTTGACTGTTTATTATTTAAAAAGCCCTAAAAAGCAAAATGAAAATCCTGTTGAACCACCTCAAACTGAAACAACAGGGCGTCTTGAACCCTTGACGACTATGCGTTTAGCTTTAAAAAATGAAAGAAGTGAAGCCATGCTTGCATTAGATGCCATTATTG
>CANQVW010000112.1 GCA_947627395.1 uncultured Bacilli bacterium
CGTGGTTCCGATAGCGTGTACCGTCCCGGCGTGCAAGAAGTTCCTGTTTATACAGAAGATGGCGCAACTTATGACGTTGTTCAAAGTGGATCTTCTTATGTTCTATCTGTTAATGGTGTTGCAACTACAGTCAATGTACCACTAGTTAATGGAAGTAGAATTCCAACTAAAGCTGATTTAACTCGTTTAGGTCCAGTTTGGAAAGTTGAAGATGGTGTGTATTGGATTGGTGGACCATTATGGTCATCCTCATCCTCTTATAACCAAGTAGGTAGTCGTGGTGGTAATACGAACTCTATTGGTATTGAAATGTGCTCTAATAGAGGTGGAGATATCTACGATACATTCCAAAGAACGGCACGCTTAGTTGCTGATATCCTAATTAGAAATAATTTACCAACAAGTCGTGTTAAGATGCACAATACTTGGAGTGGAAAGAACTGTCCTCAAACAATTATTGCAGGTAACTATTGGAGTGAATTCATGAAGATGGTTGAAATGCAATATACAATTCAAACTGAATATAAAGATGCTAAAATATCTATTACATCTTTAGCTCCTAATACAATTGATGAAACTGGACGTGTTATTAATAATCCAGAAGTAACAACATCTGTTAGCTACTATTTAACAATTGAATTAGGTGGACAACAACGCTCAATCACTCTTTATAACATCGTTCCAGGAACAACTACTTGGGAACAATGGGATGGAACATACAGCACAAGCAAGATTTGGAATAATGGAAATTATTCACTTTCTGTAGCTGAATAATAAAAACATTCTTTATATAGAATAGATTTTAAAGGTTTAACTCTAACATAAAGGAGTTAAGCCTTTTTTACATCCTAAAAAGTACTTTTCAAAACCTTTTATTTATGATATAATTGCTTTGAGAATTAAGAAAGGAAAATTAATGTTTACACCAGACATAGAAAAATTAGAAAGTAAATTAAGTGAAGATGTCATTAAAAAAGCAAATCAGCTCATTGAAAAAGATTTTTATGAATATGGGGATGAAAATATTCATGCTGCACTTGATGAAGATAAAAGAGTAATACGATATAATTATTTTCTTCGATATAACGGAAAGCCTGTATATATTATTGTTACTATAAGTGAAGATGGAGAAATTGTAGAAAGTTATTGTGATAGTTGTGTTACCCCTTTTGAACATGTTCGTTATTGCCCTCATACATTAGGATATATAAAAATTATTGCCAAAAGAAATATAGATCTTTTTGCTCCTCAAAATATGGATAGCGAAATTGTTAAAAAAGTTTTAGAAAGTTTTCAAGAATTAGAAGAAGAAAAAAGACAAAAAGAATTAAAAGCCACTATTGAAAGAAATCAACGTGTCATCAATAGAGTCATTTATCAAACACCTTCATCGAATATTAATTTATTAAAAGATAAAATCTCTCTTTTACCCATGATTATTTATTCAAGATATGGTAGCTTTACTAATCCAGACTATTTATTTACTATTAAAGTACGTAATTCAAATGGGAAACTATACATAATGAAAGACATTGATGCCTTTATGCGTGCCCTTCAGAGTAATGATGTCATTCAGTATGGAAAAAGTTTTTCTTTTGATCATTCGATTTATAATTTTGATCAACGTTCTCAACAAATCATAGCCCTAATGAAAATGTATTGGCTTCCAGGATATAATAATTCCAAAATAAATAGATATTTTAGAGTAAATGATTATTTTGTTGGCGAAGTATTACGTATTTATCAAGGTTCTTATGTTCTATACTTAGGAGAATATGATGATATTAAATATAGTGAACCATACTATGTTTCTGCTGAACCTTTAAAAATAGGATTAGAAATTGATGAAAATTCACATTTAAAATTAAAAGGTGAAAAAATAGATTTATTTATCTATGGCGGTGAACATTGTTATGTAACTTCTAATCATGTCATTTATCCTTTAGAGGATGAATATAAACCATCATTTCAAGTCATTGAAGCCTTAGTTAGAGAACCTAAATTCACATTAGAAGGTGTAGAAGATGAATTTGTTAAAGAGATATATCCCAAAGTCTATGAATATGTGGAAGTATCAGAATCATTTCAAAAAAAACATCCTATTGAAAAATTAGATATTCATTGTTACATTGATTATGAAGATGGAATTATAACAGTCAACACAAGATGTGTTGCCAATGAAAATGTTTATTCCATAGAAAATGTTCCAGACAATGAATTTTATCAAAATAAAATTCAGCGTTACAAAGATGTTCTTGAAAAATTAGGATTTGTTCAAAATCGTATTGACCAAATGGATCAAATTGGAAAATTCTTTCAAACAGATTTAACTTATTTAAAAGAAATAGCTGATGTATATCTTTCCGAATCGATCAAAAATACAAAAGTAAAAACTTTACAAAAAAGTAAAGTTAATATTGGATTTCAAACAGATATGATGAGTGTCTTTTTTTCCATGTCAGGTTTTTCTGAGGAAGAATTATATAAGGTCATTAGTGACTTCAGAAAACATAAAAAATACACAAAATTAAAAAACGACACCATTATTGCTATTGATGAAAAAGCAGCAAAAGAAATCGATGATGCAATTAAGAACCTGGGATTAGATGAAAAGAATTTATTCAAAGAACAACTTAAACCACTATATACTGTTTTTCAAACAACAGCTTCTAATCCAGAATGGATTGAATATAAATTAGATACTCAAATGCGTCAATTAATTTCTAAAATTAAGAATTATAAAAATGCTGATTATTCAATTCCCCCTTCTTTAAAACCTTACTTAAGATCTTATCAAGTAGAAGCATTCCAATGGTTAAAAACACTTGTTTCCTTTAAGTTTAGTGGAATTCTAGCAGATGATATGGGACTTGGAAAAACCATTGAAATGATTTCAGTTTTAATGAGTGATGAAAATGAACTTCCTTCTTTAATTGTTTCTCCTAAAAGTTTAGTTTACAATTGGAAAGAAGAATTTAAAAAATGGGGAGCAACAGTTCCTGTTGAAATCGTTGTTGGTTCAGCACATGAGAGAAAAAGTAAAATTAAAGCTATTGAACCAAATGTTAAAAAAATATTTGTTACTTCATACGATAGCTTAAAAAATGATATTGAATTCTATAAAGATAAAAAATTTCGTTTTACTATTCTAGACGAGGCACAATTCATTAAAAATCATCAAACATTAAAAGCAAAATCAGTCAAACAAATTGAATCACAAATTCGTTTTGCTCTAACAGGTACACCTATAGAAAATACTGTATTAGATTTATGGAGTATCTTTGATTTCTTATTGCCTAATTATTTATATAATTATTCTAACTTCCATCAACAATTTGAACGTTCTATTTTACTTCATAAAAATCAAGAAATGGTTGATTTATTGGTTAAAAAAATTACACCATTTGTTTTGAGAAGAAGTAAAAATGAAGTATTAAAAGATTTACCTCCTAAAATTGAAACGATTACTTATGTAACTATGGAAGAAGATCAAAGAAAAATATATGATGCATTTGTATTAAAAGTAAGAGATCAAATCGAAACAGTTCGTAGCAAAATTGATATTCTTGCTAGCCTAACACGTCTACGTCAAATATGTGTTGATCCAAAATTATTCTTAGAAAATTATGAAGGAAGTAGTATTAAAACACAACGTTGTATGGAAATTGTGCAAGAGGCCATTGCAACTGAACATAAAGTCATCATCTTTAGTCAGTTTGTTATGGCATTAGCGGGATTAGAACAAGCACTCATTCAAGCCTCTGTTCCTTATTTCATTCTTACAGGTTCAACATCGGCGGAAGAAAGAGTTTCTATGGCTGAAGAATTTAATCGTTATGATGAGAAAAAAGTATTTTTAGTTTCCTTAAAAGCAGGAGGAACAGGACTCAATTTAGTAGGTGCTGATATTGTCATTCATTTAGATCCATGGTGGAATGTAAGTGTTGAAAATCAAGCAACTGATCGTGCTCATCGTATAGGACAAAAAAGAAGTGTTCAAGTGATTAAACTTATTGCTGAAGAAACTATTGAACAAAAAGTCTTAGAACTACAAAATCTAAAGAAAGATCTTGCTGATCAAATCATTAGTGAAGGTGATCATAACCTTCAAAAGTTAACTGAAAGTGATTTAAAATATTTATTATCTTAGGAGGGATTATGAATACATATCAAATGGAATATGAAAAATTTGTTCAACAATTTGAAATGGTAGGCTCAACATCTATTATTGCTAGTCCACAAAGTATAGAGCACTATGCATGTGTCGGAAAAGAATCAATAGAAAAGAATAAACCCACTACTTTAGACACAATTTATCGTGTTGCATCCATTTCTAAAATGATTGTTGCCATTGGTGTTATGCAGTTACATGAACAAAAAAGAATCAGTATCGAAGAAGATATTAGTAACTACCTTGGATTTACTTTAAGAAACCCCCATTATCCCAATATTCCAATTACAACAAAAATGATTATGACACAAACATCAAGTCTATCAGACATAGGTGAAGATCATCGAGGATATAATGGGGTGAACCAAATTGATGATGAAGTCTTATTAGAAGATCTTTTAACAAACCCCAATTCCATTTATTACACAGAAAAAACATTTCAAAATGTTATGCCAGGAAGTCGTTTTGAATATTCCAATTTAGGTTGTGGTATCCTAGCTTGCTTAATTGAAAGAGTTACAAATGAATTCTTTCCTGATTATATTATTGAACATGTTCTTGCTCCATTAGCGATTGAAAGCGGCTTTCGTCTAGAAAATATTAAACATAAAGATCACCTAGCAGGTCATTATTTATATCAAGGAAATTTCACATTATATCGTGATTATGATTTGTTTTCTAAAGTACAATGTCCAAAATACAAAATTGGAAATAACTTTCGTGGAGTAG
>CANQVW010000113.1 GCA_947627395.1 uncultured Bacilli bacterium
GATTCACTAACACATCTGGTGAAGGCAACAACATCATGTTTGGTTTGTTCTTCAATTTCACTAATACGTTTTACATTAAATGTTGCTTTGGACTTAATTTCTTCTAAATCTTTTTTGGGAACAACTCCTAATTCAGAAAAAGCTTCTAATGCAAGTAATTCTACTTTTAAATAGGTTTGAAACTTATTTTCTTCTGTCCAAATTTTTCTCATTTCTGGTCTAGAATATCTTTCAATCATTTTTGACTCCTTACTTGATAAGCAATATCTTTTCGATAATATAGATTTTCACAATGAATTTTTTCAATTTCATGGTAGACTTTATCAATAGCTTCATCCATGTTTTCTCCTTGCGAGACAAGAAATAAAACACGTCCACCGTTTGTATAATATTGATGATTTAGTTCTTTTGTTCCCATATGGTAAATAACAGCGTCTACTTGATCTAATCCTTCAATTAAATATCCACTTTCGTAATATCCTGGGTAACCTTTAGATGCTAAAACGACACCTACTGTTTTTAAAGGGGACCATTGAACACTAAATTGATGTTGGTGAGTTGCAATTCCCATAAAAATAGAGACAATATCAGAAGTTAATCTTGGTAAAACAACTTCTGTTTCTGGATCTCCAAAACGAGCATTGAATTCAATAACTTTAATTCCATCTTTGGTTTTCATCAATCCACCATATAAAACACCTTGATAATGAATGCCTTCTTCTTCAAGTCCTAAAATAGTTGGTTTCATGATTTTTTCAACAGCATATTGAACATCTTCATCCGTGATAAAATCAACAGGGGAATATGCTCCCATACCTCCTGTATTTGGACCTAAATCATGGTCAAAGGCACGTTTATGATCTTGAGCTAACACCATTGGATAAACTTTTTTATCTCCAACAAAAGCCATTAAAGAAAATTCTGGTCCTTCAAGATATTCTTCAATGATGATATTTCCTTCACCAAAGACTTTTTGGATAAAAATATCCATAATAGCTTGTCTTGCTTCATCGTATGTTTTGGCAATAATAACTCCTTTTCCTGCAGCTAGTCCATTAAACTTAATGACTTTCGGATAGGATGTTTGTTTTAAATATTCATCTGCGGAAGCAAAAGATGAAAAACTTTCATAAGACGCTGTTGGTACATGATATTTTTTCATGATCTTTTTCGCAAACTCTTTACTAGATTCAATTTGAGTAGCTTGTTTATTAGGACCAAAAATGGTTAATCCAGCTTTTTCAAATTCATCAACAATTCCTAATGCTAGGCTTGCTTCAGGTCCTACAACGGTTAAGTCAATTTTTTCTTCTTTCGCAAAGTTTACTAATTTTGTAATTTCATGATCTTGGATTGGAACAAGGGTAGCGATGTTGCTCATTCCAGGATTTCCAGGGGCACAATAAAGTTGATCAACTTGTGGTGATTTAGAGATGGCAAGAGCAATGGCATGTTCTCTTCCACCTTTTCCAACAACGAGTACTTTCATTAGTGTCTAAAATGGCGAATTCCTGTAAATACCATCTTAATTCCTGCTTCATCGCAAGCACGAATTGAATCTTCATCACGGATAGATCCACCTGGTTGAATAATACATGTTACATGATAATCTTTTGCCATTTTCACAACATCATCAAATGGGAAAAAGGCATCACTGGCTAATATTAGATTTTCAGTATGTCCATTGTTCTTAGCTTGTTCTAAGGCAATATGGGCACTACCGACACGATTCATTTGACCAGCACCAACACCAACAGTCATATAATCTTTCACAACGGTAATGGCATTTGATTTTACATATTTACATACTGCAAAACCAAAAATCATTTGTTCTAACTCTTCTTTTGTTGGAGCAAGTTTTGTAACGACTTGAATTTGATCACGAATGACATTGATGTTATCTCTTTCTTGTACTAGTAAGCCACCATTCACAAAAGTATACATTTGATCTGCTTTATACAAAGAATCCATATCAAAAGTCATTAAACGAATATTTTTCTTTTTCTTTAATATCTTTAATGCTTCTTCTTCATAAGATGGAGCAAGAATAATTTCTAAGAAGATTTCTCCCATTTTTTTAGCCATCGTAGCTGTAACAGGACGATTCATGGCAATAATACCACCAAAGATCGAAACAGGATCACTCATATAAGCTTTGTCATAAGCTTCATCAATGGTGGATGCAAGTCCTACTCCACATGGATTCATGTGCTTTAATCCAACAACACAAGGAGATGAAAACTCATGAACAATATTTAAGGCAGCATTGGCATCTTGTATATTATTGTATGAAAGTTCTTTTCCCCAAAGTTGGGTAGCATAAGCCATGGAATAGGAAGTTTCTTCCCCTTGATAAAATGCTGCTTTTTGATGAGGATTTTCTCCATAACGTAAGGTTTGTTTCAAATCAAAAGAAAGAGTTAACTTTTCTGGCGTTTGAACATTGGTTTTTTTCATCATGTAAGAAGCGATCATACTATCATAACTTGCAGTATGACGGAATACTTTACCTGCTAGGAAGAATCTTGTTTCATAAGTTGTATTTCCGTTTTCTTTAATTTCCTCTAAAACACGAGAATAATCATTCGAATCACAAAGGACAGTGACACTAGCAAAATTCTTAGCAGCACTTCTTAACATACTAGGTCCACCAATATCAATGTTTTCAATAGCTAAATCTAATGTACAATCTTCTCTTTCTATGGTCTTTTTAAATGGATATAGATTGACAACAACCATATCAATTAAATCAATATGATGTTCTTTTAATGTATCCATATGTTCTTTAAGATCTCTTTTGGCTAATAAAGCTCCATGAACATTCGGATGAAGGGTTTTTACTCTTCCATCTAAGATTTCAGGAAAACCTGTGACTTCACTAATTCCAATGACTTTTAAGCCATTTTCTTCTAAAGTCTTTTTTGTTCCTCCTGTTGATATTAATTCATATCCTAAAGATACAAGCTCCTTACAAAATTCAACTAACCCTGTTTTATCACTAACACTGACTAATGCTCTTTTCATTTTTCTCTCCTTTTTATCTTAACATGATTCATCATGACACAATTTCTTTAATACTTGAACATAGAGTGGATGTTCTATTGCATGAATTTTCTCTTCAACAGTTTCTAATGTATCATTTTCTTCCACATGAAAACAATCTTGGGCAATAATTTTTCCATGGTCTACTTCTTCATCGACGTAATGAATGGTAACTCCCATGACTTTCACTCCATATTGAAAGGCATCTAAAATACCATGAGCTCCTTTAAATGCGGGAAGTAAAGCTGGATGAATGTTTATTATTTGGTTAGGAAATGTATGAACAAATTTTTTTGATAAAATGCGCATATATCCAGCAAGACATAGATAATCTAATTGTAATGGCAAAAGATGTTTGATAATCCAATCTTCCTCATCTCTTTTAGAAGCAAAATCTTTTGAACTAAAAACGAGTGTTGGAATATGAAACTGCTCTGCACGTTTGATACAGTAAGCACCTGGATGGTCACAAACAACTATTTTCACTTCTGCTTCAATTTCATTTCTTTGAATAGCTTCTAAAATAGCTTGTAAATTTCCTCCATTGCCACTAGCAAAAATGGCTAGTCTTTTCTTACTCATACATCGATTTCAACCTTTCCACGAGAAGTCACTTCCCCAATCACATAGGCATCGATTTGATCTTTCTTTAAATCAGCGATGATTTGTTCTTGATCTTGACTTGAAACAGCTAATACCATTCCAATTCCCATATTAAATACATTAAACATTTCACGATGTGGGATGTTTCCCTTCTTTTCTAAAAATGAAAATATAGGTAAGATTGGCCAACTACTCTCATGAACAATAAATCCTTGTCCATCATGAAGAATTCGTGGAATATTTTCATCAAAACCTCCACCTGTGATATGAGCAATGGCATGGATATCATATTTCTTTAATAAATGTAAGATAGGTTGAACATAGATTTTTGTGGGTGTCAGTAAAGTTTCCCCTAATGTAGCATTTAATTCTTCATAGTATTGATTTAAATCTAACTGTTGATCTTGAATAATCTTTCGTACTAAAGAAAATCCATTGGAATGAACTCCTGTTGAGGCTAAACCAATCAAAGTATCTCCTACTTTGACTTTACTTCCATCAATCATTTTTTCCTTTTCCACAGCACCAACTGTAAATCCAGCAATGTCATACTCATTTTCATCGTACATTCCTGGCATTTCCGCAGTTTCTCCACCAATAACAGCACAACCTGCTTGGATGCATCCATCACAAACCCCTTTCACAATCATTTCTATTTTTTCAGGGTGATTTTTTCCAACAGCGACATAATCCAAGAAAAACAAAGGTTCTGCTCCTTGGGCTAATACATCATTGACACACATTGCAACTGCATCGATTCCAATCGTGTCGTGCTTGTCCATTTCAAAGGCAAGTTTCAACTTAGTACCTACCCCATCAGTTCCACTGACTAATACAGGCTCTTTCATGTGAAGTTCAGACAAATCAAACATACCGCCAAATGAGCCAATGGAACCTAACGTTCCAAGACGTTTGGTCGCTTGAACATGTTTTTTGATTCTTCTAACAACTTCATAACCTGCTTCTAAATTAACGCCTGAAGCTTCATATTTTTTTGACATAATTGCTCCTTTATGATTTCTTTTTTGTATTTTTCATTGAATTATAAGTATTGGTTGGATAAATATTCGTAAAACAAGCTGTACAAAGTTCTTTTCTTGAAGCGGCTTTGTATAAACCATCAATCGATAAGAACTCTAGAGAATCAACTCCTAGTTCAACTTTCATTTCTTCTAAACTCATACAAGCACTCA
>CANQVW010000114.1 GCA_947627395.1 uncultured Bacilli bacterium
ATCTTCTTCTTTTGCTTCGTTATGGATAGTCATAATATTCCTCCTATTTCAACATTTCTTTTAAAAATTTTCCAGTTCCTTTAGTTGCTTCAATGTTAAAGCCTAATTGGTAAAACCTTTTAACAAGTGGAAGTGCTTTTTCTTTAGTTTCATCCGATAAAGTAACAAAGACAGTTCCATAATTAACTACACGCATGCCACTTGCTCTTAGAGCTTTATAAAGGGCACGATTAAAGGACATATCATAACCAATGGCTTCTCCTGTTGATTTCATTTCAGGAGATAAAATGGCATCTAATCCTTTAATTTTACTAAAGGAAAATGTAGGTGCTTTTACATAATGCATTGGTCGATCAGGAAGTAATCCACTATGATATCCTTGTTCTTGTAATGATTTTCCTAAAATAACTTTAGTAGCAATGTTTGCTAAATTGACTTTGGTCGATTTAGAAATGAATGGAATGGTTCTACTAGATCTTGGATTTACTTCAATAATATAAACATCATCATTTTGATCGACAATAAATTGAATATTAAATAAACCAATAATCCCAATATTGATTCCTAAACGAGTTGTATAATCGACAATGATGTCTTTTACTTTTTGTGATAAGGTAAAGCATGGATAAACACTTATGGAATCTCCTGAATGGACACCTGTTCCTTCAACATGTTCCATGATTCCTGGAATTAATACATCAACACCATCACATACAGCATCGACTTCTACTTCTCTACCGGCAATGTATTTATCAATCAATACAGGTTGTTTTTCATCAACAGCAAAGGCTTGCTTTAAATATCTCGTTAGTTCTTTATCATTATGAACGATTTGCATCGCTCTTCCACCTAATACATAGGATGGGCGAACCAAAGTTGGATAACCAATTTTATTTGCAGTTTGAATACCATCGGAAAGGTTGGTAACAGTTAAACCTTGGGGTTGAGGAATGTTTAATCGAATTAACAATTCTTCAAAACATTTTCTGTTTTCCGCATTTTCAATGCCAACAACACTCGTACCAATAATTGGAACTCCCAATTGATCTAAACGTCCCGCTAAATTGATGGCAGTTTGTCCACCTAGTTCCACAATCACTCCTTTAGGTTTTTCTAGTGTAACAATGTTCATTACATCTTCAACAGTCAATGGTTCAAAATATAGTTTATCTGTTACTAGGTAATCTGTGGATACAGTTTCAGGGTTGTTGTTAATGACAATCGCTTCATACTTCATTTCTTTAATTGCCCAAATGGCATGAACTGTAGAATAATCGAATTCAACCCCTTGTCCAATACGAATTGGTCCTGAGCCTAAAACAATGATTTTTTCTTTTTTAGAGACAATAGATTCATTTTCTTCTTCATATGTGGAATAAAAATAAGGAACATAACTAGAAAATTCACTTGCACATGTATCAATCATTTTATATACTGGAAATATTTGATGCTCTTTACGATATAAAAACATTTCAAGTTCATTCATATGTAAAAGATTTGCTAGATATGCATCGGAAAATCCCATTTTCTTTGCTTCTTTAATTAAATCTATGGATAAATTATTCTTCGATTGCTCTTGAATCAATTTCTTTTCCATATCAATGATCTTTTTAAATTTATCAAGGAAGAAACAATCAATTTTTGTTCTTCGATAAATTTCTTCAATCGATACATCTCTTCTTAACAATTCAGAAATTTCAAAAATTCTTTCATCCGTTGCTTCCATAATTGATTTAAGTAAATCCTCAGTTGAAACAGAGGAGAATTTAGATAAATAAATATGATTCACACCAATTTCTAATGAGCGAATGGCTTTTAGAAAACTTTCTTCAAAAGTACGCCCAATGCTCATGACTTCTCCTGTTGCTTTCATTTGCGTTGATAATACTCGACTGGCGGTGTTAAATTTATCAAATGGAAATCTTGCAATTTTAGATACTACGTAATCTAAAGTTGGTTCAAAAGAAGCTTTTGTATTCGCAATGTCAATTTCATCTAAGTTTAATCCAACAGCAATTTTAGCACTCACTCTAGCAATTGGGTAACCACTTGCTTTACTGGCAAGAGCACTTGATCGTGAAACTCTTGGATTGACTTCAATGACATAGTAATCAAAAGATTTAGGGTCTAAAGCAAATTGAACATTACATCCCCCTTTGATATTTAGTTTACGAACAATTCTAAGGGCAGCATTTCTTAACATTTGATATTCTTTATTGGTTAGTGTTTGACATGGAGCAACAACCATTGAATCCCCAGTATGAATACCTACAGGGTCAATATTTTCCATACTACAAACAATAATTGCGGTATCTTTAGCATCACGAATGACTTCATATTCAATTTCTTTGAATCCTTTGATGGATTTTTCAATTAATACTTCAGAAACTGGTGATAATTCTAAAGCATTTTTCATAATATCTCTTAATTCTTCATCATTATCCGCAAATCCTCCACCTGTTCCTCCTAAAGTAAAGGCAGGTCGAACAATAATTGGATAGCCAATTTTATTCGCGGCAACAATTCCATCTTCAATGTTATGAACAGTTAAAGATTCTAAAATAGGCTCATGAATTTCTTGACATAATTGTTTAAACAATTCTCTATCTTCTGCAAGTTCAATGGAATTAAAATCCGTACCCAGAACTTCAACTTGACATTCTTCTAGAACACCTTTTTTCGCAAGTTGTACAGCTAAATTCAAACCAGTTTGTCCACCTAATGTACAAACCAAACCATCAGGACGCTCACGACGAATAATACGAGAAACAAATTCTAAATCTAAAGGCTCCATATACACTTTATCAGCAACCATGTAATCAGTCATAATTGTTGCTGGATTTGAATTGATTAAGACAACTTCATAACCTTCTTCTTTCAAAGAAAGACAAGCTTGTGTACCTGCATAATCAAATTCAGCAGCTTGACCAATTACAATTGGACCAGAGCTAATGACCATAATTTTCTTAATATCTTTTCTTTTAGGCATTTTGGTCACCTTTAAATCTTTCTATCATTTTCATAAATTCAGAAAATAGATATTCACTATCTTCTGGTCCTGCACTTGATTCGGGATGATATTGAACAGAAAAAATATACTTTTCTTGGTTTTCTATCCCTTCCACAGTTTGATCTAGTAAATTAATATGGGTAATTGTTAAATCAGTGTTGTTTAAAGATTCTTTATCTACAGCATAAGAATGATTTTGGGAAGTAATTTCAATTTTATCATTCTTTAAATTTTTAACAGGATGATTTGAACCACGATGTCCAAACTTCATTTTATATGTTTTAGCTCCACTTGCAAGAGCAATAATTTGATGTCCTAAACAAATTCCAAAGATAGGAATTTTTCCTTTTAACTGTCTTACAACTTCAATGGCAATTGGATTATCTTCGGGGTTTCCTGGTCCATTAGATAAAAATAATCCATCTGGTTCATATTTTAATACATCTTCTACTGTTGAATTATAAGGGACAACCAATACATCACATCCACTTTGATTTAATTTATGAATAATATTTAATTTTGTTCCAAAATCAATACAAACAATACGATATTTTGGATGATCTGTTTTTGATTCCCAACATCTAGGTGAAGAAACTTTTTTAACTTGGTCTGTTGGATTTTGATATTGACTAAGTTTTTCTAAAGCTTGTTCTTTGGTTGTATGAATGCTTGTAATGATCCCGTTCATCGTTCCTTTATCACGTAAAATTCTAGTTAATTTTCTTGTGTCAATTCCACTCAGTAAAGGAACATTATGATCTTTTAATTTTTTAGAAAAAGTTTTATTCGAACGAAAATTAGAAGGATGATCATTATAATCACGTACAACAAATCCATTTAAAAGAACTCCTATGGATTCATCATCTTCTTTATTAATTCCATAATTTCCAATTAATGGATAGGTCATAACCACAATTTGTCCATTATAGGAAGGATCTGTTGCAACTTCTTGGTATCCTACCATCGAAGTGTTGAACACAACTTCTCCTAATACTTCTGTATCAGCACCATATCCATATCCTAAGAACTCTGTTCCATCAGCTAAGACCAATTTTTTATTATAATTCATATATGATATCTCCCTTATAAATGGTTTTTACAACTCTACCTGTACAAGTTGTATGATCGAACGGAGTTGATTTTCCTTTTGATGCAAATTCTTCCGAACGAATTTGATAGGTACAATTCAAATCTAATACAGCTATATGACATTCATTTCCTTCTTCAATTTCATTAGATGGAATGGAAAATATTTTTGCAACACGCTCACTCATTAAATCTAATAATGTTTCTAAAGAAATGATATTTTTTAAAACTAAATGTGTATATAGTAAAGAAAATGAAGTTTCTAAACCAACAATTCCAAAGGAAGAATCTTTAAGACCTTTGTTTTTTTCATCAAAACTATGAGGAGCATGATCTGTAGCAATACAGTCAATAGTTCCATCTTTTAAAGCTTCAATTAAAGCTTCTTGGTCTTTTTTAGAACAAAGAGGTGGATTCATTTTATATTTACCATCTTCTTTTAAGTCTTCTTCTGATAACAATAAATGATGAGGGGTAACCTCTACAGTAACATGGGCACCTAATTTTTTATAATAACGAATTAAATCTATAGAATCTTTACACGAAACATGACACATGTGATAATGAGCTTGTGTATATTTACAAATGACTAAGTCCCTTGCAAGTTGACTTGTTTCAACGATCGGCAATATTCCTAAGTGGTGATG
>CANQVW010000115.1 GCA_947627395.1 uncultured Bacilli bacterium
GAATAAACGCTCTCTTGCCTTTATATGTAACTAAGTCATCGACTGTGACGCCGACAATAAGTTTATCACAAAGACCTTTAGCATTTTTTAAAAGGTTTAAGTGACCTATATGGAATAAATCGTAAACTCCTGTAGTGTATCCAATAATCATATCTTTCCCTTCTTTCTCAATTCGGCATAATGTATGCATGGAGTGTTCATATCACAGATAAAAGCATCATGTCCAGAATTTCTTTTTTCTTCAGGTGGTAATTGCATATAATCACCAAAATCATCAGTCAAATATTCATCATATTTTATAGGAACTCTTATCTTTATATCTTCAAAATCAACAGAAGCATAATCAGCAAAATATGAATAAGGAAAAACTACTTTCTTTCCTTTTGCCAATGCACTTTTTTCATGGCGACATGATAGGTATACTTTCTCTGAATTATCAAAAGGATACTTTTTTAACATATTACACCATTTTGTTGAAAAATGATTGTATTTGAAAAAGAAAGACACAACACTTTTAACCATTGCTTTGAATGGTTTTTGCTTTCTATAACCAATTGGAGTTTTACGTATTTTCCCGTTTAATTTTAAAAGCTTTTGTGAACGACGAACAATTCGCTTTGAGTTTTTTAATGGCAAACCATCAAACGCCATGATATCAATAAAAGCACCAGTATAACGATCTGGGCTATCCTTTGCATAATTTTCAACAAATGTAGTTGTAGAATCATGTATTTTCACAAAAAGAAAATAATTTGATTCAGAATTATCATAATCTAATTTTTGAAACTTAGTTGGAAGTTCCTTATATAATTTTGTCCTGAATAATTCATAATCTTCTCTAGGCATTGCGATATCAATATCATCATCCCATGGAATAAAACCATGATGTCGTATTGCACCAATACAAGTTCCACCAATAGCAAAATAACGAAGATTATATTTTTCAATTACTTTGATAACTTCTTTTAAAACTTCTAATTCTTTGCTTTGAAGTTCTGTCATTTTGTTCTCCTTTCATTCAATTTTCTTATTGACAATATATTATCTTAAATCATGTCTTATAGATTAAATAGAGTAAATAATTATTACTCAACTATTTAAAATTATTTTATAAACAATAAGCTAACTTTTGTGCATCAATCATACAATCTTCCATTGAATTATATGTCCAACTGCCATATCGACCAATAGTATAAATATTGTGTTTTGATAAATCAACTTTAAGATTTTGAATATTTTTTTCTACTTCACTATTTATATGAACATATGCAGGATCCATAATGATAGATACATAATCAGTAAGTTTCATATTTTTAGAAATAATTCCCATCTTTTCTAAATTATATAGTGTAAGTTTAAGTTGTTTATCAATTGTTTCATTTGTGATTAAATCATCTTTTGAAAAACCAATTTCTATATACATACTTAACTTATTATCACCTAAGATATTATTGTAAAACCCACATCTATAAAAGTTAATTTCTTTCGATGGAATGTATAACCAATGCTCTTTAGTACATAACGGAGATTTTTCATTAAATCCTAAATTAAACACGAGAACTTTGTTATATGACATTGAATCAATCAATGATTCATAACCTCCAAGAATATCTAAAAATTTATTTAATGGAATTGTATTAATTAAATTAGTATATTTAATTTTTTCACCATTTGAAAAGGTAGCTATTTTATTGTTTATATCTACTTCTTTTAAGGTGGTATTTAACAAAATATTGTCCTTGTCTAATTTAACATATAATTTATTTATAAAACTACTAGCACCATTTTTAGGATATAAAAAACTAGAATTGTATGAGCCATTATTGCTGTTTTTCATATTTTTAATAATGGATTCTTTATCAGCATATGGAAAAAATCTTCCCATAGCATTAACATCTAATTTAGATAAATCTGTTGCATATAATTTTTCATTATAAGGTTTTAGAAATTTATCAACAATTGATTTTCCAAATTTTCCATATAACATATCAAGAAAATTATCATATTTTTCTTTTTCAGTTTTAGTAAATAAATCATACAGACAATCTATAAATTCAGATTTATTTAATTGATGAATATTTGATTGAAACGGATAATCAATAAAAGTTTTTTCATATAAAATTTTTGTACATTTTTCATTATAAACTATATCTTCATCTTTCATTTCTTTTTTAAATTTATTTTTAAAATAATCGGTTTTAAAATGAAAAAAATGTCCAGCGTAATCCCATACAAAATCGTTCTTTTTTATTGTTCTACAATATCCACCAACTTCATTTTCTTTTTCAACAATCAAATAACTTTTCGATGTATAATTTGCATATGTTAATCCAGATATTCCAGCACCAATTATTAATGAATGTACTTCTTTCATTATTAATCACCTTTTAATAATCTTTTTAATCCTTTAAAATTTTTATCAATGAAGTAAGTGAATCTCATAATAAAGGTATTATAATAAAATATTCTTGATAACTTTATATACATAAACTTTTTACCGATAAAACGATATAATTCAATATCATTTTCTTTTAAGAATAAATCAAATTTTTTTATTTCTTCAAAATACATATTGCCCGCAGATATCAATATACCATAATAATCATTTGTAACTGATGCTAAAATAACTAAATATGATTTTTTAAGATATTTAGATGTATAATCAAATTTGTTTATTTTAAAATAGTTAATAATATTTGTAATTACTTTTTTTCGATCATCAAGATGTTTTAAAGCAGTATTTTTATTTATGCTTTGAGCAGGTCTTCCGATTAAATAATGATATACATATTCATTAACATAAATTGCATTTTTAATAGTTGTAAGAGGATAAGCAAGGTATTCAACATCAACATAAAATGTTTTTTCATCCAACAATAAATTAATTGACTTTAAATTTGATGTTTTATAAATTGTATTTGCCATGACGATTCTATTTGTTACTTTAATTTTTGCATCATCTAATATTACATTTCCTTCTTTACCAAATACTTTTTTTAAATTGCGTTTTTTTTGCTTATCTTTATATTTTATTTCGCTAACATAATCAAAAAAAATAGCATCAACATGGTTATTTTCTTGCAATTTTTTAACAACTTTTAATAGCGCAAAACTATCAACCCAATCATCTCCATCAACAACCATAAAGAAACTTCCACTAGCAATTTTTAATGCAGTGTTAATTGTAGAACCATGCCCACCATTTTCTTTATCAATTACTACAAATGATTGTGGGTATTTATTTGAAAATTCTTTAGCAATAGATGATGATGAGTCAGTACTTCCATCGTTAACAACAATTACCTCTATTAATGGCAATAAATCATTATTAAGAAAACTGCTTAAACATTTTCTTATATAATCTTGAATATTATATGTTGGAACAACTATACTTAATATTTTTTTTTGTTCAATCTCCATTGTAACTTGCGTGATTAATTCATTTATCTTGTAAAAATATAAACATAATTTATGTATAAGTTCATTTTTTATTTTAATTTTGAATATATCACTATTACCTCCTATTTTTAATATTTATTAATAATTTTATTTATTTTACTATGAATCATTTCTAAAAGAATTTTGCTAATAAAAAAATCATCAATAGTATATTTTATGTATTTTAAATAGTCTTTTTATGATTATGTTAATATAATCTTAACTTGTTTATCTCCAATTTTATGAATAATTTTGAAATTATCTGCTTCTTTTAACAGAAAAAAAGGCACATGCGCTTTTTCAAAACATCACATTAATTTTCATAACAATATGTAAATTTAAAAATATATTTTTTTAATTGATTAAGATATCTTATTTTAATCTAAAAGCTAACTAATAGATAATATCATGTTTTAAAAATAATGTTATTTTTTTCTTATACAACTATATTTTTCTCCAAACCATCTTATTAACAATTCCAGTATAGGATTGAATAATTTTCACTACCTTAGTTGATACATTTTCTTCTATATAGTTTGGAACAGGGATTCCATAATCTCCACTATCATTCATAGCCACCGCGATTGTTACAGCCTGAAGTAAGCTTTGTTCATCAATACCTGCCAGAATGAAACAAGCTTTGTCAAGTGCCTCTGGTCGTTCCGTTGAGGTTCTGATACAAACTGCAGGAAATGGATGACCAACACTTGTGAAAAAGCTGCTCTCTTCTGGAAGTGTCCCACTATCTGAAACAACTACATAAGCATTCATTTGGAGTTTATTGTAATCGTGGAAACCAAGGGGTTGATTCATATGGATACGTTCATCCAATTTTAAACCTGTTTTTTCAAGACGTTTTTTAGAACGAGGATGGCAGGAATAAAGAATTGGCATATCGTATTTTTCAGCAAGTTTATTGATTGCTTTGAAAAGACTTGTAAAGTTTTTCTCTGTATCAATGTTTTCTTCTCTATGTGCAGAAAGAAGAATATATTTCTTTGGTTTTAGTCCAAGTCGGTCTAGAACATCACTTGCTTGAATTTCAGTAAGGTTCATCTGAAGTACTTCAGCCATTGGAGAGCCGGTAACATAAGTACGCTCCTTTGGAAATCCGCATTCATGAAGATACTGACGAGCGTGTTCACTATACGCTAGATTGACATCAGAGATGATATCGACAATGCGGCGATTTGTTTCTTCAGGT
>CANQVW010000116.1 GCA_947627395.1 uncultured Bacilli bacterium
AGACCAAGTCATTATGATGACTCCACCTGTTCCAGGAACCGAAAGAATGGCAGCAAGAACCATCGACATTCTTTTAAAAGGTGGAGCACAAGTTACAAGCATTAAAAAGAATCAATTGCGAAGTTCTCATGCCAATGCGGAAGATTTACAAATGTTATATAGTATGTTAAATCCCAAATATATTATTCCAATTATTGGAGAATATCGTCATCAATTTCAACACAAAAATGTCGCTTTAGCATCAGGATATACAGAAGATCATATCATCTTATTAGACAATGGAGAAGTTGCAACATTTATAGATGGCCTTTATCAAGGAATTAAAGAAAAAGTCCAAGTAGGAGATGTTTTAATTGATGGTTCCATTATTGGTGATATCAATGAAGTTGTATTAAAAGATCGTGAAATGTTATCTCAAGAAGGAATACTTGTTGTGGCAACGACGATTAATACAAAAGCGCGTGATATTGTTGCTGGTCCAGAAATTGTTGCAAAAGGTGTAGTCATGTCTGATGAAATGAATGAAGCCATTGAAAAAGCAAGAGATACAGCTGTTCATTCTCTTTATCAATATATGAATAAACGATATATTGATTGGAACGAAGCTAAAACCATGTTAAAAGAAAAAATATTATCTATTATTACTCGTATGACAAAGAAAAATCCCATTGTTATTGTTTCTGTCATCGATATCAATCGACTATAATGGAAGATAAAGTTTGTGAAAGTTTTTAGAGAGAAATGGGTTGGTGAAACATTTCAATAGACACAATCTTTGCTCCTTCCTAGTTGGGCGTAATTTCCCCGTATCTGGCGTTAACAGAAAAGTAAGTGAATAGCAAAAATAGATTTGCTATTAAGTAGGATGGTACCGCGAATCATTCGTTCCTATAAAGATGATTTTCATTTTTATAGGATTTTTTTATAGAAAGAGAGGAAAAAAATGAAAAAATTAAAAGGATATGAAATAAGACAAAAATGGCTAGATTTTTGGAAATCAAAAGGACATGATATAATTCCTAGTGCTTCTTTAATCCCTCATAATGATCCTACACTATTATGGATTAATGCAGGAGTTGCTCCATTAAAAAAATATTTTGATGGAAGAGAAATTCCTACCAATCGACGCATGACCAATGCTCAAAAATCCATTCGTACAAATGATATTGAAAATGTTGGAAAAACAGCAAGGCATCATACATTTTTTGAAATGTTAGGTAATTTCTCAGTGGGGGATTATTTTAGAAATGAAGTATTACCGTGGGCTATCGAATTATTAACGAGTGAAGAATGGTTTGACTTTGATATTGAGCGTCTATATTTTACATATTATCCTAAAGATTTAGAAACCTATCATAAATGGGTTGAATGTGGTGTTTTACCATCTCATTTAATTCCAGTTGAAGGAAACTTTTGGGAAATTGGTGAAGGACCATGTGGACCAGATACAGAAATTTTCTTTGATCGAGGAGAAAAATATGATCCAAATCATCAAGGAATTCGCTTAATTCAAGATGACATTGAAAATGATCGTTATATTGAAATTTGGAATATTGTATTTAGCCAATACAATGCAAAACCAGGAGTCCCAAGAGAACAATATAAAGAATTACCAAGTAAGAATATTGATACGGGCTGTGGATTAGAACGTATGGCTTGTGTTATGCAAGAAGTAGAAACCAATTATGATACAGATTTATTCATGCCAATTATTCATCATACGGAACAATTAACAAATGTGAAATACACAGGACAAATGCCTTTTAAGGTCATCTCTGACCATGTTAGAAGTACTGTATTTGCTTTAAGTGATGGAGCTACTTTTTCAAATGAAGGAAGAGGATATGTTTTAAGAAGAATCTTAAGAAGAGCAGTACGATATGGAAAATTACTTGGAATGAAAGAACCTTTTTTATATCAATTAGTTCATACTTGTGTAGAAAATATGAAAGTTTTTTATCCATATTTAGTTGAAAAAGAAGAAGTAGTGACACAACAAATTCGCCTTGAAGAAGAAAAATTTTTATCTACATTAGATGCGGGAGAAAAAAGATTGTTAGAAGTCATTCATCAAAGTAGAGAGAAAAAAATATCTGGTGAATTTGCTTTCTTACTATATGATACTTTTGGATTTCCTTTAGAATTGACTTTAGAAGTAGCCTCTGAATATGGTTTTGTTGTTGATGAAGAAGGATTTAAAAAAGAACTTCAAAAACAAAAAGATCGAGCAAGAGCAGCTAGAAATAAAAATCAATCGATGAATGTTCAAAGAGAAGAACTTTTAAAATTTAAGGATAAAAGTCAATTTGTTGGATATGATCGTTTAGAAACGGAAAGTAAAGTCATTGCCATTTTTACGAATGATAACCAAGTGATGGAAGGAACTTCTAAAATATTGGTCGTATTTGATGTGACACCATTTTATGCTCAAATGGGTGGACAAGTAGGAGACCAAGGTGTTATTCAAATGAATGGGGAAACTTTTGATGTTGTTGATACCATTAAATTACCTAATGGACAAGCAGGAAGTTTTGTGGAAATGGAGGATGCTATATTAAGAGTAAACGATGAAGTTAAATGTATTGTTAATCAAGAAAGAAGAAAAAATATCGAAAGAAATCATTCAGCAACACATTTATTAAATGAAGCTCTTCGTCAAATAGTTGATTCACACATTTATCAACAGGGTTCTTATGTTGGGGATGAACTTCTTCACTTTGATTTTAATTATTTCAAACCTTTAACAGTGGATGAAATTTTAAGGATTGAAAAAGAAGTAAATGAAGAAATTCAAAGAGCTTTACCTGTAATAACAACAGAAATGCCAATCGAAGATGCAAAGAAAAAAGGTGTACAAGCAGTATTTGGTGAAAAATATGGAAAAATTGTTCGTGTTGTTGACATGGATTATAGTAAAGAACTATGTGGGGGGACTCATGTAAAGAATACTAAAGAAATTGAAGCATTTGCTATTTTAGGTGTAGAAAGTAAAGGTTCAGGAATTTTTAGAGTTACTGCATCAACAGGTAAAAATATTACGAAAGCTATGCAAAGTTCATTGGAAAATACGATCTTAGAAATAAAGAATATACAAGAAAAAGAAAAAAACATTGAAGAAAATGCCAAAGAAAAAAATATTTCTCTTTTAACAAAAGTCATTGAAAAACCAAAATGGCAACCAACTTATCAAACCATCCTAGAATATCGTCAATATTTAGAGACTATTAAAGAACATTGTAAAGAATTAGAAAAAACATTAATAAAGAAATTAAAAGAACAAAATACTTTGCAAACTCAAGATTTCCTTTCTTCCTTTGAAGATATTAAAGGCGTAAAAGTCATCATTCAAAAAATTGATCAACAAGAAGTAGATCAAGTAAAAGATTTAAGTGATCGTTTATGTGAAAGAATGATTAAAGCCATTGTCTTTTTTGCCATTGTTTCTGATAAAATTATCTTTATTTGCAAGAATAAAGGAACAAATTTGCATGCAGGAAATTTAGTCAAAAGTGCGGCTATTCTATGTTCTGGTAATGGTGGTGGTCGTCCTGATTTTGCCCAAGCAGGTGGAAAAGATGTTTCTAAAGTAGACGAAGCCCTGAATGTAGTTAGAAAGGAAATTCAAGAAAAATTATGAGAGTATTAGGCTTAGATTTGGGAAGTAAAACGGTGGGGATGGCAATCAGTGACTATTTAGGAATGATTGCAACTCCCATTGGAACAAAAAATATTTCTGAAAATAGTTTGCTAGAAGCGTTAGAATGTGTTAAAATAGTTGTAAAGGAACAACAAGTTGAAAAAATAGTTTTAGGGCTTCCCAAAAATATGGATGGAAGTATTGGGTTTCAAGCTGAATATTGTTTAACATTCAAAAAAATGTTAGAAGATGAATTGCATCTTCCTGTAAGTATGGTTGATGAGCGTCTCACAACAAAAATGGCTCATAGTACCATGTTAAAAGCGGAGATGAATTCAAAAAAAAGAAAGAAACATGTTGATAAATTGGCTGCAACTATTATTTTGCAAACCTATTTAGATTCTAATCAAAATCATTAAAAGGAGATAAAAAAATGAGTGAAAAAGAAAACAAATTAACGTATGTGGATGAAGATGGAAATGAAGTCTTATGTGAAATTTTATTTACATTTGATGCTGAGCAATTTAACAAAAACTATGTATTATTCTATCCTGTTGGAAGTGAAAATGAAGATGGCACGATTAATGTTATGGCAGCATCTTACCAACCTTTAGAAGATGGTAGCATTGGTGAATTAAATGAAGTCACAACCGATGAAGAATGGGATTTAATTGATGAAATGTTAGAAGCATTTTCAGAAGATCAATGTGATTGCGATGAATGTGATTGTGACGATTGCGATTGCGATGAATGTGATGATAAATAATACATCTTATAGAGAAGATACATTTTGTATTTTCTCTTTTTTTAAGGTTTGTTAAAAAGTATATTGATGGAATAAGTCATAAAAATGGGTGAACTCTATATTGAATCACCTTTTTATTCACTTTAAATTTTTTGAATTAAAACCTAAAATTCCTATAAAAATTATACACGTATAAAAGGGTCTCACTTAGCAAGACCCTTT
>CANQVW010000117.1 GCA_947627395.1 uncultured Bacilli bacterium
ATAAAAACGGTCAACTTCTTTGGACAAAATCATTGAAAGCCTACCTATATACGGATATTGAGCTGATAGGCGAAAATATCGTTTTTGGAACTTCTGGGTATGGAGGACATTTTTATTCGTTAAACCTTAATAGCGGTAGCATTGTTTTCGATTTTAATACCAAAGGTACTTCACAATATTATTTTGACGACTTCTTTTACTTTTGTATACGAAATTTGGGGTGTACAAATTTATTAAAGATTACAACAACAGGAGAAATAATTGAAAATATCAGATTAAATGGATTATACTATGACTATGAATGCCCGTTCAGTAAATGTGGCAATAGACTGTATGTCGTTACACTAAATGAAATTAAAAAAGATATTTTCAAACCGATTATCAATTGCATTTCCATATCGAAGGAAAGATAAATTTCAATTTAGCGGAGGAATTATGCCGTCAAGCAAAGAATATCTGAATTTCATTTTGGAACAACTATCCGACTTAAAGGAGATAACCTATAAGCCTATGATGGGTGAATTTCTGATTTACTATCGCAGCAAACTTGTCAGCGGCATCTACGACAACAGATTGCTCGTGAAACCCGTAAAATCCGCTTTATCCTATTTGCCCCAAGCGGAGTATTCCTTACCATATGAGGGTGCAAAGGAAATGCTCAATGTGGACAATGTGGACGATAAGGCTTTTTTGACAGGATTATTTGAGGCAATGTATGACGACTTGCCGATGCCGAAAATAAAAAAACGATAAATTTGAATTTACCGACACGGACGACAAGCATCTATACCATAGGTATAGCACACTATACTTATTGCGCTTTGCTCCATAAGTTCCGTGTGTCCTGCGGGGGCTACTTAGTTCACGAAAAAGTTCAACCTTGTTTTCAGACGGTGTACCAGTTAGAATAAAACCGAACCAAATACTTGTAATAGGTAATGGTTCGGTTTTACTTTTTATTTATGAGTTTCGCTTGCTACTTGTGTTTCTTTTGTTTTTATGTTAAAATGAAAGTGTTATAAATAGTAATTTAAAGGAGTGTCGTCGATTATGAAGGAAGTAAAAATTGAAGAATGTCCATTTTGTGGCGGAGAACAAATGATTGAAGTAGCAATTTCTTCTTATGGTGGCGTATCCATAAATCTTGTAGGTAAGTTGCGCAGTGCTCCACTTTTTGCAACAGTTTGTCGCGATTGCGGAAGCGTAGTTCGTACATATTGTAAAGATCTTGAAAGACTATATCCCAAAAAAGAACGAAGAAAGTAAGATAAATTTCAATCAAACTACATAGATGACGGATATCTGTACTTATGATATACCACACTATATCTATTGCGCTTTGCTCCATAAGCTCCGTATGCCGTACGGAGTTATTTAGTCTGTGAAGGAAAAAAGATTTTAGGTAAAAAACGTAAATAAAAGACTTAATCTATGCCTGCTATTCGAGCGACAACCAAATCTCTTCATAACTCAATTGTAGAGCAATTGCCCCATAATCAGTAGGTCGTAGGTTTAATTCCTATTGGCGGAACCAAGTGAATATAATTCGAATTGTTTACTTTTTACTTTAAGGAATAATATGGTGATGGGCTATTAATGGTTTTCCATGAATGGCTCATTTTTATTTAAGGTTCTGCTCTACGTTTAATTTTACCAATTTCAAAGCTCCTTAGGAGGATTACAATACAATTTCTCGTCATATAGATCTGGAAATTGCCGAAGTTTTTTAAATAAAATTTTATCCTCAGTTAGTTTATCCTGTGCAACCTCAATGTATTTTCCAAGAATACACATATCTTTATGTTTTACTTTTCCCACACACAACAACTTCATTTGAAACCAACATTTCTTTATTTTTCATATTCTTTTAATAGATAAATTATCTCAAATGTTTGTAAATCGTAATTACCGAAATCGTAAAACAGCCGATAGCAAGGTATATAAGATTGCGTAATACCAAAGCGATACAAGAAATTACCCCGAAAAAAATATAGACGACTATACTTCGTTTCCTATTTGGATTAACCTTGATTACTGTGGAAAACAGAATATAAAGCACAATGAGAATTACAAGAGGGATCCATGTAATGGGCAGTAATCCAAACATTACCCCAAACGATACGGCAATACCTTTTCCGCCATGAAAATGATTGAACATTCCTATCGCATGACCAAGTACAGGGGAAAAAACCACAAACGAAAACAAAAGATTATTATATTCTAATAAATTGCTTGCGAGCAAGACGGGAAGAAATCCTTTCAATACATCAAGGAACAAACAGAGGATTCCAACAATCTTTCCGCAATGTTTGAATACATTGAAAGCACCGGGGTTGCCGTCATCACTCATTTCGCAAATATCCTTATGCAGAAATACTTTCGGAATAATCCTACTGTACAAGACGCTCCCCGATGAAAATCCTATTGCCGAAAATAATATTAAGTAGAGTACCATTCGTTTTACCTTCCGTTAAATTTTTGTTTATTGTTTCGTCGTCTTTAACAGGTTTGATTACAATATCATACTCGCCTGTCGGTTTGCTGCTCCTGTCGTCACAAATAAAGTAAAGCCATCTTTCATCTACTGCTTCAAAACAAATCACTATAACTTCAGTCTTTGGCCTTTTCATCATCAAAGTCATATTGGTTACTACATCTGCCATTTAATTTTCTGATAACAAGAGGACCTCGTGACAAATTCATGATTTTTCTTTCAAATGCATTATTTAATAGTTCTCTTTGCTTTTCTTATTTGAAAACAACATCAATAAAATTTTTTTTACATTTTATGTCAATATTATACATCATATTTTTCAACATATCAAAGATTTTGTGATGTAATTATAAAATCATTTTTCCAACAATGCAAAAAGACGATTAAATCTATTCTACATATATTGATTGATTGTATAGTCCATATTATTTAAGATTATCTTTCTCAAGATGCTTAAAATAGTAAGAATAATTCTATTGATTAGCACGTTGATTACATCTGTAATTAGGGATATCAACTTATCTATCATTTTATAATTTTTTTATGAAATTGATTTAAAATAAACTGAGCTATCCAACTTATGTCTTATGAGTGAATAGATCAATTTTAAATTTTGTATTTTTTTTACTTACTCTTGATTTTTATCATCTTTTATAATATAATATATGAGCGATGTAATATGCCGCTGTGTTGAAACTGGTAGACAAACTTGACTCAAAATCAAGCGCTGAATAAGCGTGCCGGTTCGAATCCGGCCAGCGGCACCAAGTTGTTAATATAAATTCGAATCAAATACTCGTGACGAGTGAATGGTTCGAATTTATTTTTATTTACGAGCGCCGCCTGCTACTTGTGTTTCTTCTGTTTTTATGATAAAATTACAGCGCTACGAAGCAACCGCTTTGCGGTTATAAACTGGAATTTAAAAGAAAGAATGGTTCTTGAAATTTTTTAAATTGTGAAAAAGCAGGTCGATACGACCAATCTATACAATCTGTTGGGGAGGGCGGCCCCGCAAGATGAATTTGATTCAGTGTCCATAATGATTGCAAAGCAACTCAAAAAAGACATGACAGCCGATTTTATCGCAAAAGTCATTGCTCGAGTGATGAAATGAGCACTTTGAAGAAAATTTCAGCGCAGAAAAATTTATCCCCTATACAGAACAAATAGAAAAGTTCTTGTAACACACTTGATTTTATGTGAGGTGCAATATGTTTAAATTTATAAAGAAAAAACAATTGATAAAGCAAAAACAGCTGAAACGCAAATGTCCTTGTTGTGGCTACTATACGCTTGATTCCAAGTTCGCGGGAGAATACGACATATGCCCCGTTTGTTTTTGGGAAGACGATCCATTTCAAGCAAAAGACCCGAATTTAGAAGATTTTGCAAACACATTTTCTTTGAATCAGTCAAGAGAAAATTATAAAAAATTCGGTGCGGTTGATGAAAGACTTATTAAATATGTGCGTCCCCCAAAGGAAGATGAACTGTCGGGATTGGATGAGTAAATTTCAATTTAATGGCACGGACGACGAGCATCTATACCATAGGCATAGCACACCGAGCGTTTATGGTCGAAGATAGTATTGCGGAAATCTTTGAAACGATGAGCTTAGAAAAAGTAGGTGCACCATTTAAAAAATAAGACGGAAACTTTTGAATAGTTTTTCCGTCTTTTTTATTAGGCATTGTGAAAAAATTGTTTTTGTCTTAAAAGATAACAAACAACGAAACATGTTTATTATAATAATATTCATCATCCGATTTCATTAATGCATTAACTTTTTTATTTTTTAATTCCTCTAATTTCAAAATAGGTTATTAATGTTAACATGACCAAAAATAATTGAGATGGAACAGCTGAAATTAAATCAGATGCTTGATGGTCTACCATAGTAACAATAGCAATGACTAGTGATAATACGAAACTTACAATAAATAATACATATAAAATTATTCTTTTCATTGGAACCTCCTTATTCAACAATTACTGAATAAAATTTCATTTCTTCAATATAAGGAAAAACAATTTTTTCAACTTTCACAAAACTACAAATTGAACATCTGTGAGTATCAACGTATTGATCAAA
>CANQVW010000118.1 GCA_947627395.1 uncultured Bacilli bacterium
ATAGTATACCACATTTCGAAGAAGAAATCAATATAAAATGCCAATTAATATGAATAAGAGCCTAAACTCAGGTTATAACATTAAGAGATAACTTTTTCAACATTTTTTTGCTTTTTTTAAGGTGTAATTATTTCCATATCAATTCATAAAAAGGTTATTTTCTTGAAACACAAAGCGAAATGAATAAGAAAATAACCTTTTATAATAAAGTTTATTTATTTATTTATTTATTAAATAAACCATTTATTGCATATAATTCTAATTGTTTTCTATTATTTTTCCTATGCAAAAAATTTTTGCAGAATATCATATAAAATTTTCTTTATATCATCAAAACCATTATTTTTTGAGGCGACAATAATATGGTTAAAACATATTTCATACTTCTTCCTTCATAATTTTTGTTGATTTTTTTAAATCATTCCCTAAACAATGTTTCCACTATTTTTACAATTTTTAAAATTCCATATATAGTTTTTTTGTAATTACTTTTATTAACTGTCTCGTAATGAGAAAATAAAACTTTTTCTAAATTAACACCTAGCGTTTTTGAATGATACATACGATTCATTCCTCCAAAAAGAGAATGTGTGGCGATGGGAAATTTATATCTTTTTGTAAGAAAACTACCGTTAAAAAAATCTCAATTCATCCAATTCGAGATTTTCTTTATTTGATGTTATTTTAATAATTCAAGGCTCTATATTTAAACTAGACATACCATTTTAATTTTTTTGAAATAATATTGGTTAATTTTGATGATGAATATTTATAATATATTTTAGGAATATATTTTTTAATATAAACCTACGCATACAATTATATTAATATCACATTTTTTAAATTCTTCAATTCTTTCCTTCATTTACATTTCCACTTTTTTTACACTTTTAAACCGTATTAATTTAATAAAAAGTCAGCCACTTTTTTTACTTAAAATTTAGTAGCTAACTTTATTTATGAAATTTCATATTGAATTATTTTAAAATATTTTTATGTGCTTTTATAGTAATCGCTCATCTTTCGCTAAGATGGTTTTTAGATGTTTTAATTCTTCTACGCCATTAGGTGCATCCATACATTGAAAAATGTTCAATAATATTTTAACTTCAGCAATATCTCAAGTATGAACTTTAAATCCATATTAAAATCATAATTCACATTAACTTTGAAGTTTTGTTCTGTAAGACAATAAGACAACCGTTTCAATTCCACAAGTGTGACAAAACATATCCACAATACATACATAATTTACTTGATAATGCTGTTTAAAAAGACTTAAATCTCTTGCAAGAGTTGCAATATTACAAGAGACATAAACTACTTTAGGAATTTTATATTGAATAATAGTATCTATGACATTTTTTTCCAATCCTTTACGAGGAGGATCTAAAACGATAGAATGAATATTTGAATGAATATAGTTTCCAATTTCATCTTCTACTTTTCCAACTTTAAATGTCACATTTTGAATGTGATTTCTTTTTGCATTTTGAATTGCATTTTGAACCGCCATTGGTACAATTTCTATTCCATAAACATGTTTTGCTCGTTTTGCTAATAACAAACTCATTGTTCCAATTCCACAGAATCCATCAATGACTTCATCTTCTTTCGATAAAGAAACAAGTTCTAAAACTTTTTGATACAACTTTTCAGTTTGAATTCGATTGACTTGGAAAAAAGATTGATGAGAAATTGTAAATGTGAATTCGCATAATTGTTCATCTAGATGATCTTCTCCATATAACACAAAGGATTCAGGGCCTAAAATCACATTAGATATGGTTGAATTGATATTTTGTATCATAGATACAATTTGTGGATAACGTTTTAAAAGTTTATTTATAAATTGTTCTTTTGATGGGAAATTTTTTTCTTTCGTCACTAAAACAATCATAATTTCTTTATGATGATTTTCCCGAATTAAAACATGTTTTAAAAATCCTGTTTTTGATTTCTCATTATATGCACTTATAGAAAGCTCATTGCATAAATTACGAATGAAACGCACAATATTTGTCATTTCATCTGATTGTAATAAACATTGATTTAATGGAATAATTTGATGTGTTTTTTTTTGATAGTATCCACATTCTACCTTTTGATTTAAGAAAGAAAATGGAACTTGAATCTTATTTCGATAAAAATAAGGATTCTCCATTGCAATCACTTCATTTACACGAACATGATTCAATTGACCAATTCGATGCAATGTTTCTTCAACCATTTGTTTTTTCCATAGAATTTGAGCATCATAGTTCATATGAAGTAAATCACATCCCCCACATACTCCAAACGATGAACATAAAGGTTTTATTCGATATGGACTTTTCTTAAGAATTTCAACGACTTTTGCTTTTCCGTAGTTTTTTTTCATCTCAAAAATTTGGCACTTTACTTCTTCATTTGGTAAAACCCCTTGGATAAAAAGAGCATAGCCATTGACCTTTGCAACTCCATCACCTTCTTGCGTGATGTCCACAATTTTTGCATTCATTACATCATTTATTTTCATCTTTCTACTTCCAACGTATCAACATTATATCAAATGGATCAAAAAAAAGCAATTAAAATTTTTTTCAATTGCTCTTTAATCGAAAAATAATGATGTGAATACGGAATCATTTTGAATTCACTTTGATTTAAGTTTTTCACAACAATTTCTTCATTTTCTATATATATTCGAATGGAGTCCATTTGAATAAAAAATGAATCATTTGTCAATGAACTATAATTAAAATCAATACCAAACTCTGTTAGTATACGAATACATAAAATGGACAACCACTTATCCAAAAAACAAATTTGATTTTTATGAAAAAAATACCAAAGAATAAAATCTTTATTTTCTTGTTTCTCTTTAATCATAAAACATCGAGTGAAAAGTTCTTCTATTTCCTCTAAGTAAGCACGATTATTTTCTAAAATATTTTTATTAATAATAATGATATTGTCATAAGTTGTTGAGCGAAAAAGAATTCTATTCAAAAAAGTATACCACTTAATGGGATATAAAATCATATAATCAGTTAATTGTTTAAATTGTCTACTATACATATAGATCAATATACTTATATGTCGTTTTGTGATGAATTATGCAAAGATTGTTTAGATTCTTTTAAAAAACGAATTGGATAATGATGTAACGTAATTTTTAAAAAAGATACAACAGGAACAGCAATCATCATTCCAAAAATACCAAATAAACCACCAAAAACAACTAAAGAAATCATAACGACTAATGGATGTAATTTCATTTGCTTGCCTTGTACATAAGGAGTAATGACATCAGATTCTAAGGTTTGAAATAAAATACTAATAATCACAACTGTAATTGCTTTTTTAGGTGAATCTAATAATGCATACAATACTGGTAAAAATGCACCTATATAAGCGCCCAAATAAGGAATGATATTGGTTATTGCAATAATGATTGAAAAAAACAAAGCATATTCTAATCCAATCAATGAAAAAGCTGTTGTAAATAAAATCACTAATATGATCATAACTAAGAGTACACCACGAAAATATGAACTCATGGTTTGATTCAAATCAGCTAAATAATTTTTAAATCTAATTTTATGATGTTTAATCAAGAAATCTCTAAATTTACATATGATTTTTTCATAATCTAATAAAAAATAAATTAAAATAATAGGTACAATAACAATAAAACTTAGAAAATGAAATATTTTGGAAAAGAAAGTATTGGATGCAATACTGATTTTTTGAATGTATTGATCGACATACTCAGTTAATCGATCAAATGTAGGTTGATAATCTTCTGGAAGAAATGAAAATGATTTAAACAATCGATTGAAAAAATTTTCTAATTCTTCCATAATTTCTGGAATTTTTGTTTCTAAAGTTTTCATATCTTGAACTAATTCAGGCACAGTAGACCAAATCAGTAAAGCAATAAAGCCAAAGAAAACGACAATGACAATTAAAACGGCTATTCCTCTTCTTTTTACATGTCTTTGTAAGAATGAAACAATGGGTTGCAATATAAATGCAAAAACAAAGGCAATTAAAAAAGGTAAAAACATATCAAATAGAATTTTTCCAACTTTTACAATACTTGGTAATACAAGAATTCCTAAATAAAGAGTTACAAATAATAAAAGAATGAAAATTAATTTTTTTATAGCTTGATTCAACATAGTAACCTCTATAATATATTTTATGATGTTACAATTATTTTATGTGAAAGAATCAAGTTTAAACAAAAAAGAGCTATTCTTCAATGAAAAACAGCTCTTAATTTTATACTATTTCAATTCAGCAAAATATTTAATTGTACGAACCATTTGGCTTGTATATGAATTTTCATTATCATACCAAGAAACAACTTTAACTAATGTCTTTCCTTCTCCAAGTGGAGTTACTTTAGTTAAGGTTGCATCAAATAATGATCCGCAAGTAATACCAATAACATCTGAAGAAACAATTTCATCTTCATTATATCCAAATGAAGGACTAGCTGCTTCTTTCATTGCTTTATTGATATCTTCTTTAGTAACTTCTTTGTTCACAACTGCAACTAATTCAGTAATAGATCCTGTTGGA
>CANQVW010000119.1 GCA_947627395.1 uncultured Bacilli bacterium
CAGGAGGTGTAAAAATATGATTATGAACATTCACTTTTTTAGAAAGAGTGCTTTAGAAAAATTAGACTATGAAAAGATTCTAGATTTTTTCGATCAACAACAAAATTTTGAAATTTATTATACAACAGAACAAGAAAAAGAAAGTTATGTTGAAATATTGTACAAAGATCATGATTTTGGCTTTGAATATCGTTACTATATTACGGATCGCTCAAGAGTTAGTAAAATTTATGATTTAAGTCCTGTATATAGTAATGCCAAATTTTTCTTAGAAATGCCCATTATGATTCCATCTTTTCTTGCAAAAGAAATGCTCATGATTATTCAAAAATTATGCCGTGAATTTGATTTGGGTGTTTATCATGAATCTTTTGATGATGTTGTCCCTTTTAATATGGTAGAATTCTTAGCTTTCTTTGAAAAACAAAGGGCTCAATGTATCCAAGAATTTGGAATGCAAGATAAAATGTATTATGATGAAGAAAAATTAAACATTATTTGTAAATTCCAAAGATCTGTCAATCGTTTAAGTGATTATTATCACAATGAGGTTACCGTGAATTCTTGCTATCCAATTGTGGATAATGTCAATGGTGATTCTGGCATGTGTTACGATTGGAAATTTGGTACACCCATTATTTTTGCACCACATGTAGATTACATCTTAATCCAAGATGAAGAAACAGGAAGAATGTTGGTTCGTCGTGATGAACTTTTTGGAATTTTAGATAAATATATTTCTGAGATTAAGAACTTTTTACCTGACTTGTACATTTTAAAAGCAAAACAAGCGAAGAAATGTCGTAAAGAAATGAAAAAAATTAAAAAAATTGTTATGGATAAAAATTATAAAGTCTTAAAACTTTGTGATGTTATAGGTAGATAATATGAAAGAAATCAATAAGTATATTGATCATACCCTTTTAAAACCCTTTTCCACAACTTCAGATATAAAAAAACTATGTGAAGAAGCAAAAGAATATCATTTTAAAAGTGTTTGTGTCAATCCAACCCATGTTGCGTTTGCGAAAAAAGAGTTAAAAGATACAGATGTACTTGTTTGTACAGTCGTTGGTTTTCCTTTAGGAGCCAATACTGTTCAAACAAAAGTCTTTGAAGCAAAAGATGCTATTTTCAATGGTGCTGATGAAATTGATATGGTGATCAACATTGGTAAAGCAAAAGATCATGATTATGACTACATTACAAATGAAATATCATCTGTTGTTCATGCTGCAGAGGGTAAAACGGTAAAAGTTATTATTGAAACTTGTTACTTAACAGATGAAGAAAAAGTAGCACTATGTCAATGTGCCGCTTTAGCCAAAGCAAATTTCGTCAAAACATCGACAGGTTTTGGAACAGCTGGGGCAACCAAAGAGGATGTCACGCTCTTAACTGAACATATTCCATCTATGATGGAAGTGAAAGCTAGTGGTGGTATTCGTACACTGGATGATTTCAAATGGGCAGTAAAAGCTGGTGCAGGTAGAATTGGAACATCAAATGGTGTTCAAATCATGAAAGAAGCGAAAGGAACGAAATAAGATGGCCATTCCAACACCTCATATTGAAGCAACAACACCCGATGTGTTTGCAAAAACTGTGTTAATGCCTGGAGACCCACTTCGCGCAAAGTATATTGCGGATACTTATTTAGAAGATGTCATCAAAGTGAATAATGTAAGAAATATGTTTGGCTATACGGGAACTTACCATGGAAAAAAGGTTACAGTCATGGGATCTGGTATGGGTATGCCAAGTATAGGAATCTATTCCTATGAACTTTTTCAATTCTATGGAGTAGAAGAAATCATTCGTATTGGTTCTTGTGGTTCTTATTCAAAAGATGCACATTTATATGATGTTATTGTAGTAAGCGATGCTTATAGTGAATCTAGTTATGCAAAAGTTGCCTTTGGAATGAATCAAAAAATCATGAAAGGAACAAAATCTCTTTTCAATCAACTCAAAAAAGCAGCAAATCAATTGCATATTGATGTTTTAGAAGGTCGAATCCATTCATCTGATGTGTTTTATCGTCATCAAGGAAATGTCATTGAAGATGTTGCAAATCGTCATCAATGTTTAGCTGTTGAAATGGAATCCTTTGCTTTATTTGCCAATGCAAAAGTATTAGGAAAAAAAGCAGGATGCTTATTAACGGTTTCTGATTCTTTGATTACTCATGAAGAAACTACATCTAAAGAACGTCAAGAATCTTTTCATAAAATGATGGAAATTGCTTTGGAAGCAGCCTTAGAGTAAAAATATAGCGAGTTTTTCTCGCTATTTTTCATAAATTATCTTTAAAGATGAATAAATCATCAAAAATAAGAAAAAATAATGAGTAGGTGATGAAATGTGAATCAATATGAAATTAAAGTGAATGGCGCAGAAGCCACTTTAATTCAAACCAATAAATTTAAAACAATTTCTGTCATTGTTTCCTTTGTTGGCAACTTTACAAAAGAAAATTGTACAATACGCTCTTTACTTTCGAGAGTGATTGCCAATACCACATCCACGTATCCAACAAAAAGTGAACTTGCAAGAAAAGCTTTTTCTTTATACGATGCAAATGTTTATGCAAGTAATCTTATTTCTTATGAAACATCGATTACCAATTTTGTTTTAGATGTTGTTCATCATAAATATGTTGGCGATGAACAATTATTTCAAGATGCTTTTCAGTTATTAAATGAAATTATATTTTGCCCTCACATTACTAATGATGGTTTTGATGAAGCCATTTTTCAAGAAGAAAAAAGATCTTTAAAAGATGCCTTAAATAGCATTTATAACCATAAAGGTCGATATGCCTATAAAAGACTTTTAGAAAATATGGCTCCTGACGAAATCATAAGTGTTTATCCTCAAGGAACTATCGATGAGTTGGAAAAAATAACACCACAAAGTTTATATCAATTCTATCTGGAAATGCTAGAAAAAGAAGAAGTTAAGATTCATATCATTGGCGATTTAAAACCTAGTGATGTTGAAAAATATTTTAAAGATTTTATTTTTCAAAAAAATAAAGTCCAATGTGATATGTATCCAAGATATCATGTGAATGTTCAAAAAGTAAGACAATTCAAAGAAGTCCAAGATATTAAACAAGCAAAGTTAATGATGGGATTTCGTGTTCACATCACGATTCAAGATCCTTTATATGTTCCATTGCTTCTTTTTAATGCTATGTTTGGAGGAATGTTTGGTTCTAGTTTATTTACTGTGATTCGAGAAGAACATAGTTTAGCATATGATGTTTATTCTGATCTTTCCTTAGATAAAGGAATCATGGTCGTTAGCGCAGGAATTGACTCAAATAAAGATGAAATCACAGCGGATTTAATCATTAAAGAATTTGAAAAATACAGACAAGGTGAAATTGATGAAGCTTTACTTCAACTTGCCAAAGACTTTTTATTAAATGATTTAAATGAAATGAATGATAATCCCTATAGTATTTTATTATTCCAATTAAAATCTTCCTTGCAATCTAGTTATAGTTTAGAAAAAATTTCAGCACAAATTCAAAAAGCTCAAAAAGAACAAATTCAGGAAGTTAGTCAACATATTGATTTAGATACCATTTTTGTTTTGAAGGCGGGTGATAAAGATGCATGAAATGAAAAAGCAGGTCTATCCTGAATTAGAAGAAACATTGTATGCAAAAGTTCTAGAGAATGGTTTAACCATTTATTTTGTTCCTAAACCGGGCTTTCGCAAAGTTTTTTGCACCTTTGCTACCAAATTCGGAGCAATTGATGTTAAATTTGTTCCAATGAATGAAAAAGAATATATTGAAGTTCCTACAGGAGTTGCACATTTTTTAGAACACAAAATGTTTGAAATGCCTGATGGAACAGATGCTACCAATTTACTCGCTCAATATGGAGCAGATGCCAATGCATATACGGATTATAACCAAACAGCTTATGTTGTATCTCTCACTTCCCATTTTAAAGAAGTTTTAAATATTTTATTAGATTATGTACAAACCCCTTATTTTACCGATGAGAATGTGAAAAAAGAACAAGGTATTATTATTCAAGAGTATAAAATGTATCAAGATATGCCAAGGGATCGATTATATACAGGACTTATGAAAAATCTCTTTGCGAAAAACTTACATCGAGAAGATGTCGTTGGAACAGAAACCTCCATTCGTAGTATTACAAAAGAAATTTTATATCAATGTTATCATACTTTTTATCATCCATCGAATATGTATCTTTGTATTGTTGGAGACATCGACCCAGATGAAACATTAAAGTGGATTGAAGAAAATCAATCTCAAAAAAAATTTAGTGCTCCATCTGTTATTAAAAGAATACATAACATTGAATCTAGTGTTGTCTATAAGAAAAGTGGAAGTTGTAAGATGGATATTGTCATGCCAAAAGTATCCGTTGCTTTAAAAC
>CANQVW010000120.1 GCA_947627395.1 uncultured Bacilli bacterium
AGATAATAATCTTTTTTGTTTCTTTTTTATGTTAATTAAAAAATTGTGGGTTAAAATATCCACAATTTTCTTTTTTTCCATTTTAACAAAAATATAATTTGTCAACGTTCTGAGGTTAGGTCTCTAACCTTATTTTTGCTTTCAAAATAAAGTAGGAAAAAATAAATGAAATAAAAAAATATAAAAAAGTTCTTGCAATTTGCGAAAGATTATGGTACAATATACAAGGCTTTTTAGAGGCGTTGAATTGCGAGGTTGCTGACACACACGGTTGAGTTGCCTATACATGTGTGTTAGGGAATTCGCATGGAGCTGAAGCACAAAGATGCATAAAGGAGGACCATAAAATGGCAAGAAAATCATTAAGAATCAAATTAGTTTCTTATGACCACAGATTACTAGATGAATCTGCAAAAAAAATTGTTGATGCGGCAAAGAAGACTGGAGCAGTTGTCTCTGGTCCAATTCCACTACCAACAGAAAAAGAAGTGTTTACTATCATTCGCTCACCACACAAGGACAAAGATAGTCGTGAACAATTTGAAAGAAGAACACACAAAAGATTAATCGACATCGTTGCAACAACACCAAAGACCATGGATACCTTGGTACATTTGGAAATCCCTGCCGGTGTTGATATCATTCTAAAATAAATGAGTATTAAGGAGGTGCACTCATGGCCAAGGGAATCTTAGGTAAAAAAGTCGGAATGACGCAAATTTTTGCAACAGATGGTGCTACTTTAATTCCTGTTACAGTAATTGAAGTGAGTCCAAATGTTGTATTACAAAAGAAGACTGTTGAAACAGATGGTTATCAAGCAGTTCAACTAGGTTATATGGACAAGAAAAATTCCAATAAACCTGAACAAGGACATGCGACAAAAGCAAACACAAATCCTAAGCGCTTCATCAAAGAAATCGCTGGGGAAGAAATGTTGGCGTTTGAAGTAGGTCAAGAGGTGAAAGCAAATATATTTGCTGAAGGTGAAATCGTTGATGTAACAGGAACATCCAAAGGAAAGGGTTATAGTGGTGCCATTAAACGTTGGAACTTCCATCGTGGACCTATGGCTCACGGATCAGGATATCACCGTGGCATTGGATCAATGGGTAGTATTGATCCAGCTAGAGTTAAAAAAGGTAAGAAAATGGCTGGTAGATTAGGTGGAGAAACTGTCACTATCCAAAACTTACAAGTTGTAAAAATTGATTTAGAAAAAAATGTTATGTTAATTAAGGGAAATGTTCCAGGAGCAAAAAATTCATTTGTTGTGGTTTCAAATGGTGTTAAAGCTCATACTCCTGCCATTCAACCCGAAGCATTAGCTGAGTAGAAAGGAGAAAGAAAAATGCCTAGTATTGCAGTATTCAATCAAATGGGTGAGCAAGTTAAAAAACTAGAATTGAGTGATGCTGTTTTTGCAACAAAACCCAATATGCAAGCCGTATATGATGTCGTATATGCTCAACGTGCAGCATTACGTCAAGGAACACACGATACAAAAAATCGTACAGAAGTCAGTGGTGGTGGAAGAAAACCATGGAGACAAAAAGGTACAGGTCGTGCTCGTCAAGGATCTATTAGAGCTCCTCAATGGCGTGGCGGTGGAACTGTCTTCGGACCTACTCCAAGAAGCTATGCTGTTAAAGTGAATAGAAAAGTTGTTAAAGTAGCTTTGAAAAGTTTACTAAGTGATCGTGTGAATGAAAACAACATGATTGTTGTTGATAAAATTGAATTAAATGATTGCAAAACAAAAGGACTTGTTCAAGTTCTTGATGCTTTAAATATATTAGATAAAAAGACCATTGTAATTACAAGTGAAGAAGAATTTAATTTATTCCTTGCCGGAAGAAATATTCCAAACGTATATGTTCAGACCAAAAATCATTTAAGTATTTTAGACTTAATCAATGGTGAAGTATATGTTATGACAGAAGAAGTTGCCAAAAAGTATGAGGAGGAATTACAATAATGAAAAGTAATTATGACATTATCGTTCGTCCTTTAATTACTGAAAAATCAATGAAACTTGTTGAAGGACGTCAATATACTTTTGAAGTAAAACAAGGTTCCAATAAAGTAGAAGTTAAAAAAGCTGTTGAAGCTATTTTCAATGTAAAAGTGGAATCTGTTAATATGATGAATACACGTAGAAAAGAGCGTCGTGTAGGTAAGTACACAGGACTTCGTCCAGCAGTCCAAAAAGCGATTGTTACACTTGCTGAAGGAAACAAGATTGACGCATTTGAAATATAGGAGGACAAACATAAATGGCTATTAAAGCATATAAACCAACATCAAATGGTCGCCGTGATATGACTGTATTAGTCTATAAAGATGAAATCACATGCGATACTCCTGAGAAAAGCCTATTAGAACCACTAAAAGGAAAAGGTGGAAGAAATAATGTAGGTAGAATTACAGTTCGTCACCAAGGTGGTGGAGAAAAAAGAAAATACCGTGTCATTGATTTTAAACGTGATAAGGACAATGTACCAGGTATTGTAAAAACCATTGAATATGATCCAAACAGAAGTGCAAATATTGCCTTAATTGCATATTTAGATGGTGAAAAAAGATATATCATTGCTCCAAAAGGATTAACTGTAGGGACAAAAATCTATTCTGGTACTGATGTAGATATTAAAGTGGGAAATGCACTTCCAATTGAAAAGATTCCAATGGGAACTTTAATCCATAACATTGAACTTCATCCAGGTGCTGGTGCTCAACTTGTTCGTAGTGCTGGTGCTAGTGCACAAATTTTAGGACGTGAAGACAAATACGTTTTGATTCGTCTAACGAGTGGTGAAGTTAGAAAAATTCTTGGTGTTTGCCGTGCAACTATTGGTGAAGTCGGCAATGCTGACTACATGAATGTCAACATCGGTAAAGCAGGAAGAACTCGTCATATGGGCATTCGTCCTACCGTTAGAGGATCTGTTATGAATCCAAATGATCACCCTCATGGTGGTGGTGAAGGTAGAGCTCCAGTTGGACGTAAAGCTCCATTAACTCCTTGGGGTAAAATTGCTCTAGGTAAGAAAACTCGTGATAAAAAGAAAAAATCGACCGAACTTATTGTTCGTCGTCGTAACGGTTAATGAGGAGGAAGAAAGATGGCTCGTTCAACAAAAAAAGGTTATTTCTGTGATGATCATTTAATGAAAAAAGTGCAAGAATTAAATGCATCTAACAGTAAAAAAGTTATACAGACATGGTCTAGAAGATCTACGATATTCCCTGAATTTATTGGCCATACCATTGGGGTATATAATGGTAAAGAACATTTACCGGTGTATATCACAGAAGATATGGTTGGACATAAATTAGGTGAATTTGCCCCAACAAGAACTTATCGTGGACACGGAAAAGATAAAAAGGCTGCTAAGTAGGAGGGAGAAATAGAATGGAAGACGTAAAAACAGCAAGAGCTGAAGCGAAAACAGTTCGTATCTCCGCTCAAAAAGTAAGATTAGTATTAAATTTAATTCGTGGAAAAAATGCAGGTGAAGCACTAAACATTTTAAAACTAACTCCAAATGGTGCTAGTGTTGCCACAACCAAAGTTTTAAAATCTGCGATTGCTAATGCAAAAAATAATTATCAAATGGATGTTAACAAATTGTATGTTAAAGAAATCTATGCAAATGAAGGAATTACAATGAAGAGAATGTTACCACGTGCTAAAGGTAGTGGAAGTAGATTACTAAAAAGAACCAGCAACATTACCGTTGTAGTTGCGGAAAGAAATTAAGGAGGATCTCAAATGGGACAAAAAGTTAGCCCAATAGGAATGCGTTTAGGAATCATTCGCGATTGGGATTCAAAATGGTATGCAAATAAATTGGAAGTTCCTGCATTATTGCATGAGGATATTGCAATTCGTAATGAAATTAATACTTTTTACAAAAAAGCTCAAGTTTCAAGAATTGCTATTGAAAGAGTAAAATCTAAAATTATGATTTCTGTTTACACAGCTAAACCAGGATTTGTCATTGGCCGTGAAGGAACTGTAAAACAAGAAATCGTGAAAAAACTAGAAAAAATGACTGGTAAAACTGTCTTTATGAATGTCATTGAAATTAAAGAACCAGACTTAGATGCAACCCTTGTTGCAAGGAGAATGGCTGAAGAATTAGAAAACAGAGCTTCTTTTAGACGTGTTCAAAAGAAAGCCATCCAACAAACCATGAAAGCAGGAGCAAAAGGAATTAAAACTTCTATTTCAGGTCGTTTGGGTGGAGCTGAAATGGCTCGTCGTGAAGGATATTCTGAAGGAA
>CANQVW010000121.1 GCA_947627395.1 uncultured Bacilli bacterium
CCTCTTGTATCCACTAAATAGCTTTCTAAAATTTCTCCTGCCTCTTTTATAGTCATTCCATAGTCGCCTTTAATAATGCCATTATCCATCGCATAATCCATTAACATTCTTTGAAAACTTAATTTAATTCCAGGAGGATTATAGTATCCTTCAATGACATCGTTTTCTTCTAATGTCACTTCATTATCATATTCTTCAGGGACAATTTCATCATTTAAGTAGCTATCGTAATAACTTAAGATAGTTGTTATTGCAACAAATCCACAACATCCCTTACCTCCACCAAGTGTAGTTAATCCCATATTATCACTTAATTCCTCCATATAGAATTTACATGGGATTTCTCCAGTTGCTGGTAAAGTATAATCATTAGACTGTATACTTTTTAAGGATACTGAATAGTTGCTTTCAATATCTTTTTCTAAAGAAGCAAGATGATCAATCATTTCATCTGTTAATTTTTCACCATACTGAGTAGCAAAGATTCCATTTTCATTACCACTATAATAGTAAGTGGGTGCTACGTATATTTTAGTACCATCAACGCCTTCATATGGAGATTTACCATCTGTAGCGTACTCTACATAGTTCTTTAAACTTCTATCATAGATCAAATATCCTTTTTCTTTTCCTTCAATTAATACAAATTTATTCAACTCTTTCATTCCATGAATAATTTCTGTATCATATTTATCCACTTTCAGTGTATTTGAAACAAGTGCTTGGATTCGATTACTTTCACTCAAACTCAAATAAGATGAATAACCATTGATGGCAAATACTGAAGTATTTACAATCATGATTAAGAAAACTATACTTATTATTAATGTAATTATCTTTTTCATTTTTACTCCTATAATAGATATGATTTAAATGCTTGATCTTTGTAATATACTACGTATTGTTTTTCACCAATTGTAAATTCATGAAAAATATGAAAATACGGTTCTGCACCTTGACTATCACTAAAGTAGTTTACTTGCATGAACAATCCTGATTTTGACTCATTTAAGAATTTAGTACCTAAATCATGTCCAACAATTTCACTACAATATCGAAGTAGTTCAGACGAGCGATAGGAAAAACCAGACTCAGCCACTTGCACTTCTTCTTCGCTATCAACCAGCACAATCACATCTTGATCATCTTTGGTACCAAAATAGATGATAAATTGTGAACTATCTTTATAATGCTTTGATAATTCTTCATAACTTTTTTGTGAAATGATGGATGCATCACGAAGCATTGTTAAGGTTTGAGTTGAGCCAAAGGAAGTACAAACGTCTATATATTTTTCAACCTGGTTAATCTTCTTTATATTACTTTGTTGTCCAATATACGCTTGATGTGGATTTACTATTTGCATAGTGACGATGCCGGCAAATACTCCTATGACAAATAATAATACTGCAAACAATAATTTTGGTACGAAATTATATCTTTTAGGCTTTGTTTCCAACTCCTTTGCAGCCGAAGCTTTTTTATAAGATTCAAGTGCTGCTTTTATAGTAGCCACTGATTCCTCCCTTGTGTCTGGATAATCTTCTTCTTGAATCTTTTCATTTAAAAGGTCTATGATGCCTTGATGATTTTTACTCATCTCTATCTTTATCCTCCTTTTTAAATTTAATAATATGTTTTGAATGATTTTCTATTTCCTTTTCTTGTGCTTCTTTATCCTTAATTTTTTTCTTTAAGGCAGATACGTAATAACCATCATTATCTAAACTTACTCTGATTTTCGCAATTGCACTTCGATATCTTCTTCGAACTGTTTGTTCTGATTCATCGATAATCATACCAATTTCTCTAAAGGGTAATTGAAACATAATACGATTAGATAAGATGATTCTTTCTTTTTTATCTAAATATTGTAAAATGTCTTCAAATTTGATTGATCTATCATCTTCTACATGATCTGCTGCTACTATTTCTATTTCATCTCTATCTAAAACTTCGATTTTTTCTTTGTTTTTATTCCTGAGATAACTAAATATAGTATTATTAATAATAGAACCTACATAATTTTTAAATTTCTTTGGATCTTTTACTTTATCAATGTTTTGAATAATCTTTCCATAAATTTCCATTTCTAGATCTTTAATTGTTTCAACATCATCAATCTTTCCTTTTGCTACAAACCAAATCAATGCATGAAATTCATCATACAATTGATTGCAAACTTCATCATTAAAATTCAGAATTGCAAAATACAAATCATTTGAGTCCTTCACTTATATCCACCTCGCCAATAATACTTCAAATTCCGTACTTATTCTTATTTTAACTTTTTTTGAACATGTTCTCATATGTTTATGCAAAAATCGATTTACACTAAAATAGACGCAAAATTTTTCAAATTTTGACAGAATTTTTATATGAAAACGTTTTTATTTTTTATTATGTAAAAAATGCCACCCGAAGATGACATTTCCATTCTTAAAGGCCATGATGTTTCTTATATATTTCTTCAGCCTTTTTTAGGGTTTCTAAATCATTGATACCAATAAGACGATAGTCATTTTCTAATGTATAACTATCTACTTTATAATTCTTTCCCAATATTTCTACGATATCTGTCAAGTAATATTCTTTTACTTGATTGTTTGGTTTAATTTGATGTAGTGCTTTTAACAATATTTGAATATCGACACAATACAATGCGCTATTAATTTCTTTAATCTTTTGTTCTTCTTCTGTTGCATCTTTTTGTTCAACAATCTTTTTAATCAAACCATTTTCACGATAAATTCTTCCATAGCCTGTTGGATCATCCACCATGGTTGTAACAACAGTTAAATCATGATGATTGGATAAATGAATTTCTCTTAGGTTAGAAATGATGTCTCTATCGATTAAGGGCATATCCCCTGGAAAAATATAACAAAGTCCTTCTTTATTTTGTAAAAGTTTTTCACAACAAAGAACAGCATGTCCTGTTCCAAGTTGTTCTTTTTGTTCTACATAAGTGACTTGATCTTTTAATATTTTTATGATTTCTTCTTTTTGATATCCAACTACTGCAATAATATCTTCTACTCCACTGGCACGACATTCCTCAACAATCCGCTGTACCATTGGTTTGTTGCAAAATGGTACAGCGCATTTAGGAAGTTCAGTTTTCATTCGTGTTCCTTTACCAGCAGAAAGAATAATGGCGATTTGTTCTTTTTCCATAATTTTATTATAATTCTCCTTTATATTTTTTAGCCTAAAGCTATATCTAATGCCATCATCATGGCAAATCCTATCATAACACCAATGGTCCCTAGTTTGTTTTCTTTACTTGTTTTTCCTGATGGAATCATTTCTTCTGCAACGACATAAATCATGGCTCCTGCAGCAAAACATAGAATAAAAGGTAAAAAACTACGAACATTTTTAATTAACAATGCTCCGACAACTCCCGCAATTGGTTCAACAATTCCACTAGCTTGCCCATAAAAGAAGGCTTTTCTTCGACTCATTCCTTCATGACGAAGAGGAAGACTTACTGCCATACCTTCAGGAAAATTTTGTAATCCAATTCCTAAAGCTAAGATCCATGCTGCTTGTAGAGTGGAGCCTTCAATGCCTAAAAAGGAAGCTCCAAAGGCAACTCCAATGGCAAGTCCTTCAGGTATATTATGTAAGGTAATGGCAAGAACCAGTAACACTTTCCGACTAAAAGAAGTTTTTACTCCTTCTGCTTCTTTGTGATTGATATGTAGATGTGGCATCACCATATCAATCGCAAGGATAAAGAGACCTCCTACTAAAAATCCAAGCATTCCCATGGCCCAAGATACTTGATGCAATTGATTTGCAAGTTCTAAGCCAGGTAAAATTAAACTAAAAATGGAAGCAGCTATCATGACTCCTGCACCAAAACCAAACATTAAAGACATTAAACTTTGATTGAGTTTTTTGCAGAAGAAAACAGTAGCTCCACCAAGTGCTGTTACTCCCCACGTAAATAAAGTAGCATATAATGCTAATAAAATATGACTTTGACTAGATAACATATTGATCACCTAATCTATTCTATGCGTAAAGCAATAGAAAGAATGGGCTCATGTTATATAGCAAGGTTTTCAAATTGAATTTTTTTAACCGCTTCTTTTAAATCTTCCTTACATCTTTTTTTCACAATATCCATTGGATAATGATGAATATTTGTTTCATAAACTGCGCTTAGTCCATAGGATTGTATTTCTTCTTGAGTTAATAAGAAAGTTCCAACTAAAGCAATTAC
>CANQVW010000122.1 GCA_947627395.1 uncultured Bacilli bacterium
GACCAAAAAAGCTGGACTACCCAATACCTTAAGAGCATTAACAACATTTATTTTTCTCATTATGTTAATGGTTTTATTTATCATTAATTTTAAAACCAAAGACAAAAGAGAAAAGAGTAGAGGCTAACTATGAAGTGGATCACAAATAAAGCAACAAAAATTCTACTACTTAGTTTAAGTTTATTCATGTACTTTTTTGTAACAAAACTTCCTCTACATGCAGCTAGTGATTTGGTTTTAAAAATCTATAACTGGGAAGATTATATTGATGAAGGTAGTACAGAAGAAAAAAGAAATAGTGTGATTGAAGATTGGATAAAAGATTATAAAGATAGAACCAATCAAACCGTTAGTGTTGTTTATGATACTTTTGAAACCAATGAAAATATGTTAAATACATTAAAAACAGGGAAGACAACTTATGATTTAGTTTGTCCATCCGAATATACCATTCAAAAAATGATTGCGGATGATATGTTAGAAAAAATGGATTATGAGAATGGATCTTACAAGTATGTTCCTAATTTTAATACCTATGGATCTAAATATTTACAAGACTTGTTTGTGAAAGAAAACATGGCAGAATATGCTATTCCCTATATGTGGGGAACCCTTGGACTTGTGTATAATCCTGAAGTGGTTTCAGATGAAGATGCAACAACTTGGGATATTCTTTGGAATGAAAATTACAAAAATCAGGCCACAGCGAAAGATAGTGTTCGTGATACCTATATTGTTGGAGTGATTCATGTTTATTATGATACATTAATGGAGCTTAGAAAACAATTTGATGAACATGAATTAACTAAAGAAGAATATAATAAGCAAATTACTGAAATCATGAATCGTGTCGATGATGAAACCATTCACTTAGTTAAAGAAGATCTATTAAGAATGCGTAACAATATTTATGGATTTGAAGTAGACAATGGAAAGTCAGACATTACAACAGGCAGAATTAGTATTAATTTTGCTTGGAGTGGAGATGCCGTATTTGCCATTGATTCGGCGGAAGAAGACACCAATGGAGAGATGCAATTAAAATATAGTGTTCCAGAAGAAGGAAGTAATGTTTGGTTTGATGGTTGGGTCATGCCCAAAGGAGCGAATAAAACATTAGCTCAAGATTTCTTGAACTTCTTATGTCAACCCGAGATTGCTGCAAGAAACATGGATACCATCGGTTACACCTCATCCATTGCAGGAAATGCCATTTGGGAACTTGCCAATGATTGGTATGGAGCAGAAGATGGAGAAGAAGTCGATTTAACTTACTTTTTTGAGGGAACCTTAGATGATGAATATCTAACTGATGGAAAAGCCATCATTAAAGTTGCAGAGCGTGGTAGACAATTTGATGCCCAATATCCAACTGAAGATGTCATCTCTAGATGTGTGGTTATGGCAGCATTTGGCGAACAAAATGACAAAGTATTAACCATGTGGAAAGAAGTAAGAAGTGGCATTATTCCTGTTGCTGTGATTGTTCTTGTATTTGTCTTTCATGGCATTTTAATTGCAGGACTTGTTTTCTATCGAAAATTCAAGAAATCAAAACATCGACATATCGAAAGAAATGAAGAAAAGATCTAGCTCTCTAGGTCTTTTTTAGTTATAGAAAAATTCATGTATTTTATATACAAAATCATTAAAATATGATAGAATATTAAATAGAAAAAGGAGTATTAGATATATGTTAAAAATAGTAGGATTAACGAAAATCTACGACAATCATAAAAAGGCAGTTGATTCACTTTCCTTAGAAATCAAAGATGGAGAAATCTTCGGCTTTATTGGACCTAATGGAGCAGGAAAAACAACCACCATAAAATCAATCATTGGTTTAATTCCTTTTGAATCAGGAGAAATATGGGTCAATGGCATGAATATCAAAGATCATCCGCTAGAAGTAAAAAAAATGATCGCTTATATTCCTGATAATCCTGATATTTATGAAACTCTAACAGGCATACAATTTTTAAATTTCATTGCTGATATTTATGGAATTCCAAAAGAACAAAAAAATAAAGATATTGCAAAATATAGTAATTTATTTGAAATTACATCCAATTTAGGAGATTTAATATCTTCTTATTCCCATGGAATGAGACAAAAATTAGTTATCATTTCCGCATTAATTCGTCATCCAAAACTATTTATTTTAGATGAGCCTTTTGTTGGATTAGATCCTAAAGCAAGCTATTTAGTCAAAGAACTTATGAAAGAACTATGTAGTGAAGGAACTTCTGTTTTCTTTTCTACTCATGTCTTAGAAGTTGCGGAAAAACTTTGTGACAAAATTGCCATCATTTCTCATGGCAAATTAGTTGCTTGTGGAACAATGGAAGAAGTTAAAGGAAATCAATCATTAGAAGAAGTGTTCTTAGATATTGCTTCTAATCAAGGAGAAGAATCATGAAATCATTTTTCTCTTTATTAAAGATAACTCTAATTAATGAGTTATCTACAAACCTAAGGAGTAAAAAGAATAATAATAAAAGAAAAATGTCACCCATTGTTTTTATGAGTATTCTTTTTATTATTCTCTTTATTTTCATGTCTTTTTATATGTTTTCTATTGCTATTATATGTCGCTATGCTCAATATACCCAAGCAGTCTTGTCTATTGGAATTACTTTTGGAACTTTAGTATGTGCCATTACAACCATTACAAGATCTTATGGGGTTTTATTTCAATCCAAAGATTTTGACCTTTTAGTGAGCATGCCTATTAAACCTCATTGGATTGTAGCCAATAAATTAGTAAGCCTAATGGTTATGAATTACATTTACTTTGGTGTGTTTTATATTCCAAGTGCATTATCTTATGGTATTTTAGCTCATCCACCTTTTTATTTCTATTTTCTTGCCTTAATTATTTTTATTGTAGGACCTTTATTGGTTGCAACAGTCTGTGGAATGTTTGCTTATGTATTTGGACTTTTATTATCCAAAACAAAACATAAATCTATTTTTGCTTCTATTGCCTCCAGTCTATTGCTTTTAGCGATCTTTGCTGGTTCAGCTTATGCTAGTAGCCGTATGCAACATATGGATAGCGAAGAAGAAATGAGAGTATTTGCAACTCAATTAGAAAGCATCATGCAAAATATATATTATCCAACCAAATTTGCATCCCTTGGATTACAAGGTCATATGGGTTATTTCTTTTTATTTTTAGGAATCTCTATAGTTCCATTTATTTTATATATTTTGTTTGTTGGAAAGTTTTTTGTGAAAGCCAATAATCGTAGTAAAATATCTCATACACAAGCACATTATAAGTTAAAAGAACAAGCCACAAATAAACCCATTATTTCTTTATTTAAGAAGGAAGTCAAAAGATTTTTTGGGTCAACAACTTATTCTATGAATGTACTCATTGGACCTATTTTAAGTATTATTATTTTCTTAATGATGTTTTTCACAAACGGACTAGATGCATCATTAGAAGCGGGAGAATTAAATGAAATGGCGGCATTAATATTCATTGGACCAATCACTTATATGATGGGATTTTATCCAAGTACATCTTGTTCCATTTCATTAGAAGGAAAAAACATGTGGTTAATTAAAACAGCACCACTTAAAACAAAAGACATTTTCATAGCTAAGATGCTATTATATATTGTTATATGTTTACCATTTATATTGGTTGATTGTATTTTGTTTTCTGTACTAACTTCATTTAATATCCTATCTAAAGTAATGTTTTTCATATGTTCACCTATTTTTGCTGTCCTATATGCAGCAGAAGGTTTATGGACAAACACCATTTCCCCTAAATTCAATTGGGACAATGAAGTTCAAGTCATCAAACAAGGCACAGCATTAATTTCAATGCTTGTTACTGCTGGAATCACTGCAATGATTTATATACCTTCTATTGTACTAAGTTTTGTGTTCCCTAACTTGTGTATCGTTTTTGTTACCATTTTTGGTGTTATCGCAATGATGATTGCTTTAATATTGTTATTTACTGATGGTATGAAAAGATTTGAAAAAATAAGTTTATAATAGATAAGTTATATTAGATAGGGTCAAAAAAGAAGACAATCGTATTTTATGGCGACGAAAATCGTCAACAATGATTTGTTCTATAGTTAAAAAGGAGCGGCGGCGTGGAGCAATCCTCTCCGCTGCTTTTCTACGGTTGATGATAGAAAAAGTCATATTTTCATGCTGCAATAAAATTGAAAAAGAGTAGCG
>CANQVW010000123.1 GCA_947627395.1 uncultured Bacilli bacterium
GAACATATGTTCCATTGACTGCAATTTGTGCTGTTCCTGTTTTTCCTCCCACACGATATCCCTCGATATAAGCATTTCTTGCTGTTCCAAGGGAAGTAACTCTTTCTAAAGCTTCACGGATTACACTTGAAGTTTTTTCACTAATGACTTTTCTTACAAAGGTAACTTCATTTCTATAAATGGATGTATTTCCAATTCCAAATCCTTTTAAAATGTAAGGTTGATTTAAATTACCTCCATTAACTGCTGCACTCACAGCTGTTGTTAATTGAATAGGTGTTGTTGCAATGCCCTGTCCAAAACTTGTTGTTGCCACTTCAACATTTCCAACTTGATTCATATCAAATAAGATTCCTGTAGACTCTCCTAATAAATCAATTCCAGTTTTTGACCCAAATCCATAGTCCTTCACATATTTAAAGAGTTTATCTTTTCCTAGTCTTCTTCCTATTTCAATGAAACCAGGGTTACATGAGTTTTGAATCACTTCAAAAAAGGTTTCACTGCCATGGCCTCCAGCTTTCCAATCACGAATTCTTGTTCCATCCACAATCGCATATCCTGGATCAAAGAAGTTTTCATTGACATCAAAAACTCCTTCTTCAATTCCAGCAGTAAAGGTAACAAATTTAAATGTGGATCCTGGTTCAAAAGACTTCCAAATGGGTAAATTACGATTGTAGATACTTTGGTCATACTCTTGATAATTTTTAATATCATATGTTGGTCTTGATGCCATTGCTAATATTTCTGAAGTTCTTGGATCCATTACAATTCCCATAGATTCTTCAGGAGTATATGTACTATCTGTATTGTCTAATACTCTTTCTAAAACAATTTGAACATCAATATCAATGGTTAAATATAAATCAATTCCTCGACTTGGTGATGTATATCCATCAGCTATATAACCTATTTTATTTCCATGTGCATCTGTGAAGATATTAGATGAGCCTACATTTCCTAATAAGTAATCATTATAAATATATTCTAATCCTGTTAATCCTTGATTGTCACTACCAACAAACCCAAGAACATGAGCAAGTGTATTTCCATATGGATAATAACGAACAACATCACTAGAAACATAAATACCATCTAATTTAAGTTGTATGATTTTTTGTGCTTGTTCTAAGCTGATGTTTTTTCCTTCTGGTTTTAACGTTTCCACAGATACTTTCTTTTCAAAATGATATAAAATATCTTTAGGAGAAATATTTAATATTTGTGCTATTTTTAATGCTGCATATTCTTTATCTTTCACTTGCTTTGGAATGATGGAAATGGTTGGGGCTAATGTATTTCCAACAATCAATTTTCCATTTCGATCATAAATGTGACCTCTTCTTGCATTCACAGTAATTTCTCTTGTCCATAAGTCATATGCTCTTTCGATATAGGCTGTTCCATGAAAAATTTGAATCCATCCTAAACGAATTAATAAAATAATAAATAAAATTAAAATCACATAAAGAACAATCACCATTCTTTTTCTAATGATTTTCATAAGACCACCTAAAATCATTATATGATAAAAATCATTATATAATGATTTATATTTTTCATGCATGGATTGAACTCAAAAAAGAAAGATGGGAAGGCATCTTTCTTTGTTGTTTAATATCATTCGTAAAATCACAATACGGAGAGGTTTTGTTGTGATTTTAACACTGCAAAACATGTCTATTAAGACAATTTATATAATCATAGATCCTACTTTGTAGGTCTTACTGGTTTTGGTAATGGTCTGAAGTTTGCCATATTTTTCTTCTCCTTCACTTATTCTTTCTATAATTCTGAGTTTAGCACTGTGTGCTCTCCTATTTTTTTCTATTTCTTCATTTGTGGGAACAATCACCTTACGATTAATTAAACGAAAGTGTGTTGTAATATCTTTTTCTTGAACAGCCAATCCTTTAGGTAAATGTACTTCAACAGCTTCTTTAAAAATTTGTTTACAAATACGATCTTCTAAAGAATGAAATGTGATGACAGCGATTCTTCCTCCAATATTTAATAAATCCAATGAATCTTTTAAAGACTGTTCAAAAACATTTAATTCATCATTCACAGCAATTCTTAAAGCTTGAAACACTTTTTTAGCTGGATGTTTGCTTTGACGTTTTACGCGAGCTGGTAAACATTCTTTAACTAAGTCAACCAATTCAAATGTTGTTTCAATTGGCTTAGTTTCCCTTATTTGTACAATTTTTTTGGCAATGATGGGTGCAAACTTTTCTTCTCCATAGACATAAAATATCCTTTTTAATTCTTCGTACGTATAAAAGTTAACAATATCATATGCTTTTAAATATTGACTTGTATCCATTCTCATATCCAGAGTGGCATCTTGAAAATAACTAAAACCACGAGAAGCAATGTTTAATTGAAACGAAGAGACTCCTAAATCATAAAGAATCCCATCAACTTTAGTAATTCCTTCATTTTCAAGTATTTCCTTAATGTGAATAAAATTTGTTTTCACAATTTTATAATTTGAACCAATTTCTTGTAAGCGTTGATGTGCAATCTGAATAGCATATTCATCTTGTTCTAAGCAATATAGTTTTCCGTTAGAGGAAAGCATTTTTAAAATTTCTGATGCATGTCCTGCACCACCTAAAGTACAATCCACATAGATTCCATCTTTTTTTATATTTAAACCTGCGATTGTTTCATTTAATAATACTGGGATGTGTACATTTTCATTCATTATATCTCAACTAATTCGCTTAATTCACTCATGGTTGGAATATCACCATTTAAATATTCTTCATATGCTTTTTCACTCCATATTTCAGCACGACTATAATTTCCCAAAATGATGCAATCTTTTTCAAGTCCCGCATATTCTACCAATTTTTGTGTTAAACAAATTCTTCCTTTCACGTCAACTTCTACTTCATAGGAACCCGAGGTAAATGCACGAACAAACTGACGGGTAGATGCTTTTGTAAATGGTTGTTGTGTAAGTTTTTGGGCAATGACTTCCCAATCTTCTCTTCTAAATACGTAAAGACACTTTTCAATACCTTTAGACACAATTAAGTCAGAATTCAACACCTTTTTAAAAGATGCAGGAATACTAACTCTTCTTGAGTTATCCATTGTGCAGTTATACTCACCAACTAACATTTTTTCACTTCCCATTTTAGCCCGTTCAAGCCCTTTTTTTCCCGAACAATTGTATTATATAACACAAAAATAAGAAAAGCAAGCATTTTTTAAAAAATTTTTTTAATTTATGCTTTTTTATAAGAACATATTTCAAATAAAAAATCCTTGAAGAACTCCTTTTTTGGGTGGAATAACTCTTCAAGGTATAAATATCAATATAAAAAAATAAAAGTGCTTCATTTAAGAGCACTTTAATTGGTTTTATTCTTCTTTTTTCTTTTCTTTGATTGTCTTAACTTGCTTACCATCATAGAAACCACAAGAACGACACACTGTATGTGATAAAGTTACTTCACCACAATTTGGGCAAACATTCATTCCTGGCATAACAATTTTGTCATGTGTGCGACGTTTACGTTTTCTTGTCTTAGAAATTCTTCTAGGAGGACAAATTGGCATCCTTACTCACCTCTTTCTTCTTTTATAATCTTCTTTTGAAGTTTCATTTTCTAAATAAAAAGATTTTTCATCAATATCAAATGAAACAACTTCTTCTGTATCTTCTTTAAAAACTCTCATTGGTTTTTCTAAATAAACATTTTCCCATACAACATCTTCTAAATCAATGGTATTTTTTTGAATTAGATTGACTTCACCATCATCTACAGTATCGAAGATTTCTTCAACATCCATCGAAATAGGATAAAGAACAGGTTCTAGTGTTCTAGCACATGCCAATGTGAAAGTTGCCTGAATATGGATTTGGAACAAATAACGATCTCCATCTAAATTTCTACCTGTTCCATGAATGGATACAGGAGTTAAATCAATAACATCATCAAGCGATGTTATACGATCATGGAAATCATAGGTTCCCTCAAACGAAAAGGGTTGTTTATTGTACCTAAACAATTGAGAAAGCGCCCATTTCATTCATACCACCATCCATAACGCATATATTATACACCTATTTAGTGAAAAAGTCAAATGAAATTTTAGTGCTTGTTGATACTTTTTCAAAATGATACCAGTTTCTCATTTTTCAAAATGATACCACTCACTTGATATTTTTCACCTTC
>CANQVW010000124.1 GCA_947627395.1 uncultured Bacilli bacterium
TTAGCGGCATAGCTACGGTTATGCCGCCAAACCAAAGGGAAGCAAAAATCCCTAACACTATTGATCGTGGAATTTCATTTTATAGCAACTATCCAACTTAAATAACATAACCTACAAGCCTAAGATGGATAAATTTTTGATTTACTATCTCAATAAACTTGTCGGCGGTATCTACGACGATAGATTGCTTGTAAAACTTGAAAAATCCGCTTTAGCTTATTTACCTCAAGCAAAAGTATCCCATATTATATGAAGATGCAAAGGAAATGCTCAATGTAGACAATGTGGACGATAAGGTTTATTTGACAGGACCATTTGAGGTAATGTATGATGACCTACCAATGACAAAAAAACGGTAAATTTCAATTTATAAAAAATACCCGTAATATGAAAATTGTTTTCTTGGATAATAATTATCAAAGCTATTTGTTTTTCCATGTCATGATGCGAACAGCTTGTTAAAATGTAAATGAAATATGAACGGAGGTAATTACAATGAAATATCAACCAATTCCAGATGAGCAAGCATACAAAGATTTAGATAGTACGCTTGTTGATCCAAACACAATAGATCAAAGCAAATTGCCAAATTTAAATTACTATTTTGTCGGTAGTGCATTTGGTGCTTTGGGTTTATTTTTGGTGCTTTACAGCGTTATCAGATATGCGATAAGCGATGAGGAATTTTTCATATTGTTGGCGTTAGGGTTGTTGTTATTTATTCCAGGTTTTGCATTTACTATTAAAGCAGCGACATATCTGTTCAGTTGGAAGTCTTTTCTGCAATCGGCTTATTTAACAAAGTGCAATGTATTCTATTTTGTTAAAATTCAAGAGTGTAGGGATATACCCAACAGGGGGGAAGTTAGTAAATATTACTTTGCCTTTTATACGTTAAAAGTATGTTATATAGACGCCGATGGACAGAAACAAATAAAAACGGTAAAACATTTAATGGCACGTAATTTAGCAACTAAGATGTTACCTTATTTTGTTCTAGAGAAAGATAAATATTCTCTTTATGAAAAATGTATTGTTGCATATCATAAATCAGGAAAAATAAGACTGATATTTTAGAAATGAAGGTATCGATTAAAAAGATTGGAATAGGGTAACAATGAAAGGAAACAAAAATTGTCTAAAATTAATCGAAACATAGCCAGACGATGGAATTGAATCAATTCCATTGTTTTTCTTTTAGCCTAGCCCTATGAAAAAAATAGGAATACTTTTGTAAAAAATGTTTCAACTATTGTTTTATATGATTGAAATAGATCATAAAGAAACTATTTTGCTATATGTCTTAACTTTAAATCTTTCTTTATTTATTATAGTGAAAAAATAATAATTAATATCAACTTATTTTTTTAAAAAAATTTGAAAGAGTTAGTAATGTTAAAATCCTTTGTAACTAGTCTTGCAGTTTTATTAAACTTTTATTGCAACCATCACAAATAAAACTACATTGCTTATAAATGATTCACGAATATTTTCCTGGAATATTTAATTACTTTATTTTTCTTTGATAGAATCCATGAGCCTTAACGTTAGTAGAACTATCTGTGATATTGACAAATAGTATATTCGAATTATCTTCAATGCTATCAATAATCAAATTTTTGTCTTAAAAGCTTAATCATTATCTTTTCTAGAGAATTTAAATCATATGATTCTTATACTAGAAGAAAGTTAATGATAAAAAAGTGTGATCAGATAAGAAATCTATTCACACTTTTTGAGTGACTATAAATTTTTATTTGGAATGAAACATTCATTTCATTAATTTTCTTGATATTCTTTAAAAAATTTAGCAACTCCATGATGTTTTACATCATCAGTTACACAAGTCGCTATTTTAATTAAATCAGGATGTGAATTTTTCATAGCAACTCCAATATGGCAAAAAGATAACATTTCTATATCATTATGACCATCCCCAATGGCAATGGTGTTTTCATAAGAAATATGATAATAATCACAAATAGTTTTAATGGCATTAGCTTTTGAAGTTTCTGGACTATATAGTTCAGAAACTAAAACATCATTTGTAAACCAATGTCTTATTTTAACTTCATCTTGGTATACATCTTTTACATAAGTTTCTAATCTTTCCTCACTTCCAGGTTTACTAAATAAAATCGCTCCATTACTATCTCCTGGTAAAATTTTTTCTAAATCTCCAACATGAAGTATACCTCCATCTACATGCAAATAAGGTCTAATTTCCTCTGTGTCTTTCCATAAATAGATATCATCTTCAATTTCACAAAATACATTGACTAAAATATCTTGATTTTCATGAATAAAGTCAATTAGTTTTTGATGATTGATATAAATCATTTGTTTTGGGAAATGAGGATCTTTAGGATGATGAAGAAGAGCTCCATTATAATTGATGATTGGAGTATTTAATTTCATTTTTTTATAGAAGAAATAGCTTGAACGAAATGGTCTACCTGTAGCGATAACCACAATGTTGTTTTTAGAAAGTTTCTTTAAAACAGAAAAACTCTCTTTATCATAATCATCAAATCCAGTAACAATGGTTCCATCTAAATCAACTGCAATTAAATAATTTTTCCATTTTTGATTCATTTTTTTGCTCCGTTATGATAATCATATCATACCACAATTGAGTGAAAAAGGCAAAAGAAAAAGGAAAAAAATAGATTGAAAAAAAAGGAAAACTATGGTACAATAAATTCACTTGGAGGAAGATTATGTTTTTAAACATATGGGAAAGTATTCGTCATTTTTTCATGCAATTATTCTCCAAAGTTTCTTGGGGAAGTATTTTTACTTTACTTACAGGAATTATCATTGGAATCATTTTATGTGTTTTTTTCTATTTGATTGTTTTGTTAAGAAGCTTTGAAAAAATAAATCAAGAAAGTACGCAACCCATTCCAAATGAAAATCAAAAAGATGAAGAAGTTTTATCTTTAATTCAGGGAGCTAAAGATCAATATAGAGAAGAAACAGAATCTTTCAATACTTCACAAAAAATTATAGAAGTTAAAGATTTATCATGGAATTTAATTCATGAAATTGCGAAAACATATTATCCAGAATCCAAATATCCTTTATATGAACTTTCTATTGATGAATTGATTCGTTTAAATGGATACATTACAGAGCGTATTGATGGTTTATTTCAAAAAAGAATTTTGAAAATGACTAGAAATATTAAGGTGTCACAAATTTTTAGAATTATGGATGCTAAGAAAAAAATTGAGGACAATAAGATTGTAAAAGGAGCTAAAAAAATTCACCTCGCTGGAATTGGTAAAACAGCTTTAAATGCACTGAATCTCATCAATCCCGTACATTGGATGAAAAAACTCATGTTGGGTATGTCCATTAACATCGGGATGAATAAAATAGCTTTAATCATTATTGAAATCGTTGGACAAGAGACAGCCAAAGTATATAGTAAGCATGTCTTTTTGAAGCAAGAAGAAGAATTGGAACAAGAAATTACAACTCTTGAACAACAGTTGATTCAAGAAGAAGGAGGAAAAAATGAGTAGAAAAGATTTTTATATTCCACAAGTGGATACCGATAAACCAAAAACCAAAGCAGAACCTGCTGCTCCGACGACACCACCTAAAAGAACAATTGTTCCTGAGAGATTTGTTTCCCCAATTTATGGAAAAAATGTGAAAGACGAATCTTATTTACCGGGTGAGGGGTATAGAAGTAATATCCGACAATATGATTCATTTCGTAACAAAGAGGATCGTATTGATCCTAATGATTATAAAGAATATATCATTCATTCTGAAACTTCCCCTGTAACCAAACCAACAGAAGAAAAACCAACCTACGAAGAAAAAATATCCATGGAGCCCGAAATTCTAACGTTTGATGAAAAAGAGGATGAATATGTTCCACCACTTGCAAAGACTGAAGAAGTACAACGTCATGAAAACATTCGCTCTGATGAATATGTAGGTCGCCCACAAAGAGATATAAATGTTCGACCAAAGGCAGTGGAAAGACCAACAGAAAACAAAACTACATCGTTAACTTCTCTAACGGAAGAAGATACAACTTCTGTTCCCCCTTTAAAAGACGAACCTATACAAAGGGC
>CANQVW010000125.1 GCA_947627395.1 uncultured Bacilli bacterium
TTAAACAAACGATCCACTCCACATAAATAGGCAGCAGCAAGAACAGTTTGTTTGACTGTACCATTAGATGCTGGTGTTGTCATAATGACTTGTTGAACACCTGCAACTTTTGCTGGGATGACATTCATAATAACAGAGGATGGATAAGATGCTTTTCCTCCTGGAACATAGACACCAACAGAGGATAGTGGAGTAATCTTTTGTCCTAAGGTTTCTCCTAAAGAGAATTTTTCCATCCATGTGGATTGTTTTTGGTGTTGATGATATTCTTCTACTCTTTTCTTCGAATGAATGAGCACTTGTTTTAAGGATTCATCTAAAGAATCAAAAGCCTGTTTCATTTCTTCTTTTGAAACTTCTAAGGATTCAATCGTTGCCAAAGGATCATCAAACATTTTTGTATAATGAAGTAAAGCTTCATCTTTTTTTCTTTTAACTTCTTCTAAAATTTCTTGAACACGATTTAAATAAATTCCTTGATCAACTTGATTTCTTTGATCTAATTCATCTAAAAAACAAGCTATTTCTTCTTTTGTTTTTAAGATTTCAATCATTCTTTTCACCTACTAACTGTTCTAATCCATCAATGATCTCATTGATTTCTTTATATTTTATTTTTAAACATGCATTATTTACAATAAGACGAGCTGAAAGTGTTTCAATTTCTTCAAGAATTTCTAAACCATTTTCTCTTAAAGTTTTCCCACTTTCAACAATATCAACAATGACATCACTTAATCCAACCAATGGTCCAAGTTCCACAGAACCATTTAATTTGATAATTTCAACACTTCTATTCGTCAATTCAAAATAGGTTTTCGCAATATTTGGATATTTCGTTGCAACACGTATTTTTTCACCATTTGTTAATACAGATTTGGCTTTTGAAAATCCACAAACACACATTTTACATTTACCAAATCCTAAATCTAAAACTTCACTTATGTCTCTATTTTCTTCTAAAATGGTATCTTTACCAACAACACCGATATCAGCAATCCCATAATCTACATAAGTTGGTACATCTGAAGGTTTTGCTAGAAAAAAACGATACTTTTGATCTTGACTGACAAAGACAAGTTTTCTTGAAGATTCATGAACATCTAAAACATGAATATCCATTTGACTTAGTAAATCTAATATGGAATTAGCTAATCTACCCTTTGATAATGCAAATGTAATCATTGATCTTCACCATCCAATTGAATTAAGGTAACATTTTGATTTTGATAAACCAAAACACCATCATATTTTTTTTCTTTTCCATAAGCAATTGTTTCTTCAACAGTTTTAAAAATACTTTCATGAATGACTTCATGATGTGCTCTTCTTTTTTGATTTTCTTCTTCAGAAAACAAGATACTATCATCTAATACAATCGATAAATATCTTTTCTCTTGTTTTTGTTCGGTTTTTAATAATTCAATTAAACCATCGACATCTAAACCAAATCCAATAGCAGGAACATCTAAACCAAATTCTTTTAATAAATCATCATAACGTCCACCAGATACAATTGGTCTTGTCAGTCCTAAAGTGAAAATTTGGAAAATAATTCCTGTGTAATATCTTCCATAAGAATTAATGCTAAAATCAAAAACAATATATTGTTCTAAATGAAGTAACTTTAAAAGATCATAGAATTCAAATAAATGATTTAAACATTTTGAACAAGAATACTCTTTAAATTGTTCTTTTACTTGATTCAAATAAGAAATTTTGCCTGCGGAAAGCATCAAATTGATAATAGAATCTACAAGATCTTTAGGTAAGTTCGTTTTCTTTAAAAAAGATTTAAAAGAAACAAAATCTTTTCTTTCAATGTAATCTTGTAAAACTTCTTGTTCTTGTTGAGATAATTTTAAATCTTGAAATAATGTTTTTAAAAATTGGCTATCACCAACATGAACTGCAAAGGAAGATAGATGAAATGATTTTAAACATTGAATTGCTATTTTAATAACTTCAACATCGGATTGAATATCTTTACTTCCAATAAATTCAATCCCTGCTTGTGTAAATTCATGGGATTTACCTTGATATCTTACAGGATAACGGAAAGTGTTTTCAACATAGCAATATTTCTTAGGAAATAAGGAGGTATGATCCTTTGTTGCAACAACACGAGCAATGGCAGAAGTCATGTCATTACGTAATGCTAAAAACTCACCCTGATGATTAATCAAGGTATATAAATCAGGTTGTTGTGAAGTTTCATCTGTTGCAAAAACATCAACATATTCAAATGTTGGTGTTTTTACAGGTTCATATCCATAGCGATATAAAAAATCTAATACTTTTATTTCGATTTTTTTCTTTAAATATGCTTCATCACCTAAATAATCTCTAACACCTTCTGTGGTTTGCAAGCGATAATTTTTCATAGTAATCTCCTAAAATATAAAAAAAGTATGATACAATATATGATTTTTTACATAATTATATCATACTTTTCTTTTTTCACAAAAGGTTCCTTTTAATTTCTTTAAAAATTCTCAATGAAAATGTTTTTTTTGTCTTTTTTACAAGTCCATCCAAGATGTATTTTCGGGATTTTGCTTCCAAACCAATAATTTTTGTTTCGCCTTTGATGGAATATAATTTTCTTCAACAGCAACTTCAATAAGTTCATCATAATTGGTAATGGTTTCTAATGGACAATTTTCATTTTTAAAATGTTCTTCTGCTGATTTAAGTAAATAAGTGAAAATTGCTACAACTCCTAAAACTTCTAATCCTGCTTCTTTTAATGCTTTAACAACTTCAATACTAGATCCACCTGTGGAAACCAAATCCTCAATAACAACAACTTTTTGCCCTTTTTCATATTTTCCTTCAATTTTATTTTCTCTTCCATGAGTTTTAGCACTACTTCTCACATATCCCATAGGTAGATCAAGAAGATCACTCACATAAGCTGCATGGGGTATTCCTGCTGTTGATGTTCCCATTAAAATTTCAGTTTCAGGAAATTTTTCTTGAATAATTTTTGCAAATTCTTTTGCAATTTCTTTACGAATTTTAGGATAACTTAATGTTAATCGATTATCACAATAAATAGGAGATTTAATTCCACTTGCCCATGTAAATGGTTCATCAGGAGATAAAAAGACAGCACGAATATCTAATAAATATTTTGCAATTTGCTTCATTTCTTTTCCTACTTTCCTAAAAATTCATAGCAAATATCGTTATATGCCTTTACTGGGTCAGGTGCTTTTGTAATTGGGCGTCCTACGACAATGTAATCACAACCGATTTCTCTTGCTTTGGTTGGCGTGGTGATACGAACTTGGTCATCTGTATTGCTACTTAATGGACGAATTCCAGGGGTAACTGTGATAAACTCTTTTCCACAAACTTTTTTGATGCTTTGAACTTCAAGGGGTGAACAAACAACGCCATCTAATCCTGCCTTTTTGGCATTTAGTGCATAGTGTTTTACAACTTCTTCAAGATTTCCTTGAATCATTAATTCTTGATTCATGACATCTTGTGATGTTGAAGTTAATTGAGTTACAGCAATTAAAAGTGGACGATTTTTTCCTTTCACTTCTTCTAAAGCAAGCAAAGCTTCATGCATCATTTTAATTCCCCCTGCTGCATGTAAATTAATCATGTCGACATCTAAGTTAGCAAGAACTTTCATACAGGATGAAACTGTGTTTGGAATATCATGCATTTTTAAATCTAAAAAGATTTTATGTCCCATCTTTTTAATTTCTTGAATCATTTCTTTTCCTTCACTATAAAACAATTCCATTCCTACTTTAACATACATAGGCTCTTTAAAAGGTTTTAAGAAGGAAAGTGCTTTTTCTTTATTTTCAAAATCTAAGGCAACAATAACCATTTTATTTATCCTTTCTATGAGCGATTCCAATCGCTTTTGTTATATCATCAAATCCATATTTCATCATTACTCTTGGCAAATCTTCGATAATCTTTTTACAAATATAAGGGTCAATTAAATTCATCGTTCCAATAGCAACAGCACTTGCTCCAGCATACATAAATTCTAAGACATCTTCAGCATTGCGAATTCCCCCCATACCAATAATAGGTAATGAGACTGCTTCATACACTTGATAAA
>CANQVW010000126.1 GCA_947627395.1 uncultured Bacilli bacterium
TGTTATATGTATCACACAAAACATTTTGATTTCCTCTACCTGCTATTAAGATTACATCACCTACTTCAGATGATTCAATAGCTTTTTGAATTGCTTTCTTTCTGTCAGGTATAATCATAGAGGAAATGGTTAAGTAGCTTTGTAATTCTTTACATATTTCATTTACATCTTCTTTTGCATTATCGCTTTCTGTTAGATAAACTGAATCTACATATTGATTTAATAATTCACAAGCATATTTTCTTGCTTGTTTTCTTTTTTCTTTATATGCTTCTTGATGATACTTTTCATCCCATCCAATAAATCCATATCCAGCTGAACCAACAACTATTTTGATTTTATTTATTAACCTTTTTTCTTTAAATCTTGATAAGTTAACAACTACACTTGCAAACCATGGATCAATAATAATCACTCTTCCATTGACTCTATAAGTTTCTACTCTTCCTGGTATTTGTATATCTTTTAGTAATTCTTGTAATTTTGTTATTTCAAGTACTTCTAATGAGTCTAATATTGCCATAACACATACAATATTTAAAGCATTGTATTTCATGATTAAATTTGTTTTTAAGGTAACTTGTTTGTTTCTTACTTTAACACCTAGCGTTAAACCATCTAAGTTACTTTCTAATTCATTTAATAAAAATGTGAATTCATTTGGATCTATTTTATTATAAGTTGCAATATATTCACTACTAAAGGTTACTTTTTCATTCTGATTCATGTTTAGAAATTCATGAAATAGTTTTGGAATGTTATTTTCAAAACCTAAAACACATTTTGTATTGGGTAGATTGTTTTCAAAAAATGATTTCTTTAATGAAACGTATTCTTCAATACTATATTCTTCTTCGTTATGTTTAGGATTTAGGTTTGTTAGCACTTTAATATCAAAAGGAATATCTTGAACTAATCCTTTTTCTATCATACTTTCATTGACTTCTAATACTAAATAATCTGCTTGGTAACTTTCTACTTCTTCTAACACACTCAATAATTCATCAAAACTATAAATAGCGACTTCAGCTGCTTCATTTGGATTGATTATACTTGCAGGGGAATCTATTTGAATACTTGAATATAGAATAGATTTGTAACCTAGTGATTTTAAATATTGATGTACTAAATAAGCAACAGTAGATTTTCCTTTACTTCCTGTAATTCCAATGATTTTTAAGTTATCAAAATTTGATTCTTGATTTATGGAAATGAATTTTACTTTTGGTTGTTGATATTCTCTTTTTAATCTACTGATTCTTGATGAAGATTGTTTTAATTCTAATGCTTGTTTTAATTCTTGTAATTTCATTGTTTTACTTCCTTTACATATTAATCTACAACCACTGATTTTTGATAAGTGTAATTAATATTTGCATCATATTCTTTCACTAAGTAATTTTTACTACTATCATCATAAATCTTTACTTTAAATGGTAATGTAATGGTTTTAGAAGATTCAGTTTTGGTTTGATTTAACTCATCAGTTTCTGTTAGAATGAATTCTAAATCTATGGAATTATTATGTGTAATTTCAACTTTCAATAAATCAATTGCTTCTACTTCTAAATATAAATTAGATAATTCTATTGGACATGATATATGAAAGTGAGTTGAGTTGGGAAAACCAATTTTTTGTGTCCAAGAAATATTAAAATCTGATGGTGTAGTATCGAAAGAAATATCGAATGACGGAATTGTTATAGAAAATGTTTTCATTTGATATGCACTATTAAATGAAACTTTTGCTTGTAATACTGCATATTGACAATTAATTTTTCTTTCAATAACAGCTTGATTTCCATTTATTTTAATCCCTGTTCCTGTCGTTACTTCCCATAAAATATGACTTCCTTTTTCTCCTGTTTCAGGTAATAAAAACGATTCATAAAGATATGCTGGAATATTTAAATTTTGAATATCTAAACTCACTCTTTCACTATCTTGCATAATAATTTCTTGATAAAGCGAGTCTAGTATTTTATTTAATTCTGTTGCATTTAAAGCAGTGCCTTGATTGGTTAATCCATCTTGGTCATTTCTAATTTCCTTTACATAAAGTCTTACAATTTCTCCTGATTCATCACGCTCAACTTGATTGACTTCTAATATTTTTTGATTTAAATTAGAACCTGTACGATCAATAAATTTAATCATCTTTTTCGTTTCCTTCTGTTTTAATTTCTTCTGTTTCTTCTTTTGGAAGATCTTTTTTATTAGATTCATTGGAGGTATTTTTACTCATTAATTTTCCACCAATAAATCCAGCAAGAAGAGATTTAATATCAAGTCCTGTTGCTTTTTGTAAGCCATCAAAAACTTGAACTCCACTTTTTGATATTTCTTCAGTTAACTTCGCTGTATTTCCCTCTCCATACATAGTGATGGAGTCAATTTTTCCCATTGCTTCTGCAACAGGTTTACTGTAAGCATTAATCTTTTCAGGAAGTACTCCAGAATCTAAAATCAATTGCAATGTTGCAGCCTCACCATATTGTTTCATTGCATCAGCTTTTGCTTTAATGGCATCCGCTTCTGCACGACCTTTAGCTTCAATTCCTGCTGCTTCAGCAAGTGCAGCTTCTTTTAAGGCATTTGCTTTAGCAATTTGTGCTGCTGCTTCTGCTTCTGCTTGAATTTTTAATGCCTCTGATGCTTGTTCTTGTTCATATTTACGAGCTTCTGCGGCTTTTTGACGACTGAACAAATCAGCAATTGCGGCTTGTTCGGCGGCATATTTTTTAGAATCAGCAACTTTATTCACTTCAGCAGCTAATTTCTTTTCTTGAATTTCTACTTCACGATTTTCAAGTTCTACCATTCTTTCACGTTTTGCAATATCTGCATTAATTTGCGCAATGTTAATTTCTTGTAATCTTTTTTGTTCCTCAATTTTATAAGCTGCATCTGCTTGTGCTTTTGCGGTATCTGTTTGTTGTTTTAACTCAGATTCTTTTAAAGAAAGCATTGTGTTTTGTTCAATAATCTTTTGATTTGCTTCTACTCGACTATGGTTAGCAGCTTCTTCAGCAGCTGATTTCGCAATGGTAACATCACGATCTGCATTTGCTTTAGCAATCGCTGCATCTTTCGATATTTGCGAAATATTGTCAATACCTAAATTTTCAATGACATGATTATCATCAGAAAATGATTGAATATTAAAGTTTACAACTTCAATTCCCATCTTTGCCATATCAGGAACGACATTTTCTTTGACTGAATTTGCAACTCCATGACGATCTTGAACCAACTTTTTAATATCAACTGTACCGACAATTTCACGCATATTTCCTTGTAAAACTTGTTGAACCTGACGGATTAATTCATCCTCAGTCATGTTTAAAATTGCTTCAGCTGCTCGATCTAATAAAGCAGGATCAGAAGAAATCTTTAAATTTGCAACACCATCCACACGAATATTAATGAAATTAGATGTTGGAATCGCTTCATCTGTTTTAATATCAACTTGAAAAACTCTCAGGGACAATTTATCCATTCTTTGTAAGAAAGGGATTCTAAAGCCAGCTTTACCAATTAAAATTTTCCTCTTACCTAACCCTGTAATAATAATCGCAGTGTCAGGTGCCGCTTTAACAAAACCAGCAATAAATAAAACCAATAATAAAATCACAACAGCTGCTACAGCAATAGCGATTATGACGGGTGTTTGTAATGCTAAAATCATGTTTCATCGTCTCCTTTTTTTGATTTTGCACTATCATAATGTATGATGGTTTTTTAATTTATGAATCTATTATTATAAAATTTGGCAAAAAAGTTCTTTTTTCCTTATTTTTTAACAGATTCATACATCATTATTATAAACTTTTTTAAAAATGAAAGCAAGATATAATAAGAAAATTTCAAAGAAATCTAAGCTATATCCAATATATAAAACATTTAAATTTTTAGTATAAAATGTGAAAAAAATATCTCTTTATACAAATTGTATTATTTTTCATAAATTAAATCAATTATTGATTTCTTTTTTAATTTTAAACCTAAAATTCCTATAAAAATTATACACGTATAAAAAGCCAATATTTAAGCGATAAAGCTGTGGATTTACATAGATT
>CANQVW010000127.1 GCA_947627395.1 uncultured Bacilli bacterium
CTGGAACAAAACATCCAATTTGTGCCATCACTGCTGTAAGAGCAATTTGGCGCATATAGGTTGACTTACCACTCATATTTGGTCCTGTAATTAACAAAATTTCATCTTGATTATCCATCAAGATATTATTTGGAATATATTGGGTGGATAGGTAAGTTTCTAATACAGGATGTCTTCCGCGTTCAATTTTTAAGAGATGATTTTGGTTTAATATAGGTCGTGCATATTTATTTTCATTAGAAACTTTTGTAAATGAAAGCATCATATCTAGTTCAGCAATCATTTTTGATAAAGATTGTAATAAGGATGTATACTTTTTACATTCATTTCTTACATCATTAAATATTTTTATTTCCAACTCAAGCATTTTCTCTTCTGCTCTTAAAATTAATGTTTCTTTCTCTTTTAATTCCTGTGTAATATACCTTTCTGCATTACTAACAGTTTGTTTGCGAATATAACCAAATTCATCCTTAATCAAATCACTTTGTGATTTTAATACCTCGATATAATATCCAAATACTTTATTAAATCCAACTTTTAAATTTTTAATGCCTGTTTTTTCTCTCTCTTTGGCTTCTAAATTTAAAATATAATCCTTCGTATTTAAATTCATATTTTTTAATTCATCTAATTCTTTGGAATATCCCTGTTTAATGACATTTCCATCTTTGATGATATAAGGTGCATCAGTGGATATAGATGAATCAATTAAATAAAATAATGTCATATATTCATTTAAATGCGTTTTTAAATCAAACGAATTTAAAATGCCTATTTTCTCAATCCATTTAACAATTTTTGGCATTGACATTAAAGATCTACGTAATTGTAATAAATCTTTAGGATTCGCATTACCATAAGAAATACGTCCAACGATTCTTTCCAAATCATAGACTTCAAGTAATTCTTTTCTTAAATCAGAGGAAGATAAAAAATCTTTACGCATTTTATCAATAACATCATATCTTTTCTCTAACTTATCTTGTTCAATCAATGGAAAAAGTAAACTTTTTTTAAGAAATCTACTTCCCATAGCTGTTGAACATTTATCAAGAACAGATAGTAATGTATTTTTTTTATTTTGAAAGCGCAATGTTTCTAACAATTCCAAATTTCTTCGAGAAGCAATGTCTATTTTCATATAACTATTTATGTCGTACTTAATTACTTTTTGTAAGTGAACAAGCGTCCTCATTTGTGTTCTAACAATATAATTCAGGAGGCGACAATAATTTTTCTCTTCATCTTTATCTAAAGCAGTCATCAATCCTTTAAAATAGGATGGTGTATCCGTATTAGCTTCTCTTGAAATCGTAATTTGATATGTTTTTTTCAATTGATCAAAAATTGAATTATCAAATTCTTCAGGAACAATAATTTCTCTTGCTTGCAATTTGATAATTTCAGCATATAGTAAATGAATATCATCAGGAATATTTGTTAAATAGGATTCACCTGTAGATAAATCAATATAACTTAAAATAAATTGATTTTTATTCATTGATAAGGATATTAAATAATTATTATCTTTCGCATTTAAGGCTGATTCATCAATAATTGTTCCTGGTGTAATGATTCTCGTTACATCTCTTTTAACGATTCCTTTTGCAAGTTTTGGATCTTCCACTTGCTCAACAATTGCAACTTTAAATCCTTTTTCTGTAAGTATATCTAAATAAGTGTTAATAGAATGATAAGGTACTCCAGCCATCGGAACTTTTTCATCTACTCCACCATCTTTACCTGTTAAAGTAATTTCAAGTTCTTTTGCTCCTACAATCGCATCATTAAAAAAAAGCTCATAAAAATCCCCAACTCTATAAAAAAGAAGAGTATCTGGATATTTTTCTTTTGTATCTAAATATTGTCTCATCATAGGAGAATATTTCATTTTATCAATTGATTCAAACATAATTTCACCAAATTTTTTATTTATGTATGTTTATTATATCATTTTTTTCCATTTTTTTCAATCTTTAAAAGCGAGTAAGAAAAGAAAAGTAAAACCATCTGATTTATTTGGTTTTACTTTGTGTAGAATCATTTTTATTTTCTTGATGATTTGAATCAAATAATAAATTTAAATCATTATTTTCTTGATTCATATTTTCTTTTTTTTCATTTTTTTTATTTTTAGCAAAGTGAAAATCTCGGTGTAGTATAGTATCCATTGCAATTGAAATTGGAGTTCCCACAAGAACTGCTAAAGCAATTTCAATAATTCCATTTGTTGTAAAAACAAGATAAATAGTTTTAAAAAGGGATGTATTCCCATCTTGACTTGGAAGATAATCATCAGCACCAAAAAAGAAATTAGACTTCGTGATAAAATAAAGAACAGTTAATACAACAACTGTATGAAATAAAGTACAAACTGCCATAGTTAATCCGTTAGCAACAGCTTTTACTTCAATTTTTTTGTTAAATAATGAATAAATTGGAAAAACAATAAAGCCGAAAAGCATTCTTGGAACTACTGAAACAATTGGATTTGTAAATGGCGCTTGAGTTGTAATAGACATGAAGGACAAAATCATAGATGTTACTCCAAATACTCCACCCAATATAAGCCCATATTTTTTTCCTAAAACAATAGATCCTATTAATACAGGAATATGAATAATTGTAATGGGAATAGCAAGAATTTCTACATAACCTAATGGTGAAAATGACAACAAGAGAATCAACGCAATCATGATAGAGCAAAAAGTAATGTTTTTAATTTGTTCATTTCTCATTATAATATCATCCTCCTAATCAAAAAATTCAAATTCATAACCTAGGATATATACTGTATCTCCATGTTTAACTCCAAGTTCACGAAGCTTAGCATCAACACCTAGTTGACGCATACGTCTTGCAAACATTTTTACACTTTCTTCGCGATTAAAGTCTGTAGCATCAAACATTTTTTTCACAGCAGGACCTGTAACTTGATATATCCCTTCTTCAGTTAATTCAATGTGGAATGGTTCTTCTTTTGTAACATATTTGTATTCAACAACCTGATCAACATTGGATTCTTCAAAATCTTCAATTTGAATTGTATCTAATACATTTGCGATTTCATAAATAAGTTCATCTATATTGTATCTTGTAAAAGCACTAATTGGAATAACTTTTAAATCTGGATAAGCTTCTTTAAATAACATGAGATTTTCTTCTGAATTTGGCATATCCATTTTATTTGCAACAATGATTTGTGGACGTTTTAACAATTTTTCATGATAAGATTTTAATTCATGCAAAATCTTTTGGTAATCTTCAATTGGATTTCTTCCTTCTAATGCAGACATATCAATCACATGAACAATCACTCTAGTTCTTTCAATGTGCCTTAGAAATTGAATTCCAAGACCTGCGCCTAAAGAAGCCCCTTCAATTAAACCTGGTAAATCAGCCATAACAAAACTTCTTCCATCTTTTACACGTACAACACCCAAATTTGGTGCTAAAGTTGTAAAGTGGTAATCAGCAATTTTAGGTTTAGCAGCAGAACATACAGAAATTAATGTGGATTTACCAACACTTGGAAAACCAACCAATCCAACATCAGCTAACACTTTTAACTCAATGTGAATCATTTTTGATTCACCTGGTTCTCCCTTTTCAGCAAATTCAGGAGCCGGAATCCGTGCAGTCGCAAAGGATGAATTTCCTCTTCCACCTTTACCACCTTTTGCAATAATCACTTCTTGATTATGTTTTGTTATATCAGCAATGACAACATTTAATTCATCATCATAAACGACACTACCAATAGGAACACGTATATAAACATCTTTTGCATCTTTACCATACATATTTTTAGTCATACCGTTTTCACCATTTTCAGCAGTAATTTTTTTTCTGTATTTTAAATCTAGCAAGGTTGTTAAAC
>CANQVW010000128.1 GCA_947627395.1 uncultured Bacilli bacterium
GATGAACTTGCATCAGGCATCCTCATTACAACAGATGAAAAACTTGCTTTTGAAGTACAAAAAGAAGTAGAAGAATTTTACAAATCTGCTTTAAGAAAAGATATTTTATCTCATTCACTGAAACAATATTCTAAAATTATTTGTGTTCCTACTTTAGATGAAGCATTTATGTTGGTCAACAAAATTGCACCAGAACATTTAGAACTTGCCATTGATGATCCAATAGCATCTTTAGATAAAGTTAAAAATGCTGGAGCTATCTTTTTAGGTCATTATACCCCAGAAGCATTAGGGGATTATATGGCAGGTCCAAACCATGTTTTACCAACAGCGAAAACAGCTAGATTTTTTTCACCTTTAAGTGTCGATGATTTTGTGAAAAAAAGTAGCATTCTTTCCTTCACAAAACAATCCTTAAATGCTTTAAGTGATGATGTCATTCTTTTTGCTTTAGAAGAAGGTTTGCAAATGCATGCGAAAAGTATTGAAGTAAGAAAGAATCAATAGGTGGATATATGAAGTATTTAAAAAAAGCCTATCAAAATCGCATTCCTTATCATTCAACAATGATTGAACAAGGAATTATTCTCAATGCAAATGAATCTCCTTATCCTCTTCCTAAACTTATTTTAGATGATTTTATCGAACAAATCAAGAAAATGAATTTAAATCGTTATCCTGATACAGATGCAACCATTTTAGTTGATGAGATAGCAAAAACATATCATTTAAAAAGTGAAAATATTGCTTGTGGAGTTGGTTCAGATTCATTAATTGATTGCATTATGAAAGCAGTTCTAGAAGAAGGAGATATTGTGCTTACTGTTGCTCCAACTTTTAGTATGTATAGTCAATACGCGGAACTTTATGGAGGAAAAATATATGAAGTTCCTCTTGAAACAGATTTTAGTTATAATGTTGATAAAATAATTAAAAGTATCAAGCAAGTAAATCCTAAGATTGTTGTTTTATGTAATCCAAATAACCCAACAGGAAGTGTCCTTCGTTTAGAAGAAGTGAAAAGAATTTTAAAAGAAACTTCTGCTTTAGTTTTGTTAGATGAAGCTTATTTCGAATTTTATCAAGAAAAAGAAAGTGGAATCTCTTTGTTACAAGATGAAAATCATGAAGAATTAATAGATCATTTGATTGTTTTAAGAACTTTTTCTAAAGCATATGGATTTGCTGGAGGAAGAATTGGGTATTTATTAGCATCAAAAGAAAATGTTCAAATGGTAAATATTGTTAAAGCACCATATTTTGTCAATTCCATGACCCTTGCTTTAGCAACTTCCATTTTAAAGCACAAAGAGTTATATCAAGAAAATATAAAAAACATTTGTCTCGAAAGAGAAGAAATGTATCAAAAATTACTTTCTCTTAAAATTAAAGTATATCCATCCAAAAGTAATTTTCTTTGGATGAAATTAGATGAAAATATAATCAATGAATTAGAAAAGAATCAAATATACATTCGTAAAATGATGTATCAAAATGAAAAATACTATCGTATTTCTATCGGTAGTCATGAAGAAAATGAACAATTATGGGAGGTGATTTCCTCATGCGTCAAGCTAAATTAACAAGAAAAACAAAAGAAACAGAGATTTTAGTCGATATTTGTTTAGATGGAACAGGAAAAAGTGATATCAAAACAGGAATTGGCTTTTTTGATCATATGCTAACATCCTTGGCAAAACATGCTTTACTCAATTTAACAATTCAAGCTAAAGGAGATTTAGAAGTAGATACACATCACACAGTTGAAGATGTTGGAATTGTGTTAGGAGATGCTATCTTAAAAGCATTAGGGAATAAAGAAGGAATAAATCGTTATGCTTCCTTTACCATGCCAATGGATGAAAGTCTAGTTTCTTGTAGCATCGATTTTTCTGGAAGAAGTTATTTTGAAATGAATTATACATTTTCATGTGAGCGTGTTGGTAAGTTTGAAACAGAAACTGTTGAAGAATTTTTTAGAGCTTTAGCCCAACATGGAGAATTAACTCTTCATTTTCAAATTCTTCGAGGTAAAAATGCACATCATATTATTGAAGCAATGTTTAAATCATTTGCAAAAGTTGTTCGTGATGCAATAACCATCGATCCTCGTATTCATGGTGTCTTTTCCACAAAGGATGTTTTATGATTGCCATTATAGATTATGGACTAGGAAACTTACATAGCGTTTTAAATGCTTTTTCATATCTTAGATTTGATGCTATGATTACAAGTGATCCTAAAATCATATTAAATTCATCTAAAGTTGTTCTTCCTGGAGTTGGTGCGTTTCCAGATGCTATGAAAACTATCCATGAAAAAGGATTAGACAACATTATTTGTGAAGTGGTTAAAAAAAATATTCCACTCCTTGGAATTTGTTTAGGTATGCAACTGTTGTTTGAAGAAAGTGAAGAACACGAATTATGTCGTGGACTAGGACTTTTAAAAGGTAGAATTGTTTCCTTAGAAAAAGCAATTCAAAATCAACCAGGGTTAAAAATTCCTCATATTGGTTGGAATTTACTTGAAATTACAAAAAATCAAACCCTTTTAAAAGATTTAAAAAATCCCTATGTTTATTTTGTTCACTCTTATTATTTAGAGACAGAAGAAGATATTGTTAGTAGTTATGTAGACTATGGTAAAAAAATAGCTGTCAGTATTGAAAAAAATCATATTTATGCCACACAATTTCATCCAGAAAAAAGTGGTGAAGTGGGTTTAAAGATATTAAAAAATTTTGGTGATTTATGAAATTAATTCCAGCAATAGATTTAAAGAATAAAAAATGTGTACGCTTAATTCAAGGTGATTACAATCAAGTTACTGTGTTTGGTGACCCCATTGAAATAGCAAAACACTGGAAAGAAGAAGGGGCAACTTTACTTCATTTAGTGGATCTAGATGGAGCAAAGGAAGGTGCTTCTTGCAATTTAGATGTTGTGAAACAAATTATTGATGAAGTTGGGATTGCTGTTGAAGTGGGGGGCGGAATTAGAACGCTACCTCAAATTGAATCCTTACTTTCAATAGGAGTAAGTCGAGTTATATTAGGAAGTGCTGCTGTCAAAAATCCACAGTTGGTGCGTGATGCTATAAAACAATTTGGAAGTGATGCGATTGTCGTTGGTGTAGATACTAAAAATTTTCATGTTGCTGTTCATGGTTGGCTTGAAGTCACTTCGATCGATGCATTAACATTTACTTTACAGTTAAAAGAAATGGGTGTAAAAATCATTATATTTACAGACATTGCAAAAGATGGAATGCTTTCAGGAGCTAATTTACTAGAGACAAAAGAGCTTGTTCAAAAGACAAAACTAAACATCATTGCATCAGGAGGAATTTCCTCTTTAGAAGATATCAAAGATATCAAAGATATTGGATGTTCTGGTGTTATATTAGGAAAAGCACTATATGTTCATCGTTTTACGTATCAAGATGCATTACAAAGGTTTGGTGATTCAAATGCTATGTAAAAGAATTATTCCTTGTTTAGATGTTAAAGATGGAAGAGTTGTAAAAGGGGTTAACTTTGTAGGCTTAAAAGATGCAGGAGACCCTGTTGAAATAGCGAAAAGATACAATGAATGTGGTGCTGACGAACTTGTTTTTTTAGATATCACTGCTTCATATGAAAAAAGGAATATTATTCTAGATGTTGTTAAAAAGACAGCACAAGTTGTTTTTATCCCCTTAACTGTCGGGGGAGGAGTAAGATCATTAGAAGATATATCGAATATTCTTCATGCTGGAGCCGATAAAGTTGCCATTAATTCAAGTGCCATTGAAAATCCTAATCTTACAAGAGAAGGAGCTAAAAAATTTGGAAATCAGTGCATTGTTTGTG
>CANQVW010000129.1 GCA_947627395.1 uncultured Bacilli bacterium
ATTTTTAATGATAAACAGCCGTCATTATCAAACGGCAAAAAGTAGTAAAAATTAGCCCTATTTAACGGCTACAAGACAACTTAATATATTCAGTTCATCACTTGATGTAACAGCGATGAACAAATTTGCTTTATCGACTTCTGCTTTTAATTGTGTATCATAATTGGCCCCATTGCCAACAATTCCCAAACAATCGAAGTTTGAAACGATTTCGTTAACAACAATTGGATCTGAATCAATAATGGTGACATCGTGACCTTCTTTGGATAATTGTGCAACAAGGGTACTTCCTACTTTTCCTACTCCTACAATGATGACTTTCATAATGAATCATGAAATGGATATTTCATTTCTATACCTTTCTTTTAAAAATTATTTCACAAAAAATGCTATGGCAGCACAACCAGGTCCCGTATAAGTTCCTGTAGTTCCTCCTATTTCTTCTTGAATATTAGGTCTTAATTGAGTTAATTCGTATAGACTACTGCGTAAAATTTCTAGTTCTGCTTTACCATGTGCATCAGCAATGACAGAATCGCGATTATAATCTACATTATAATCTTCATTGACCATTTTACAAATGGCTTTTGCAGCTTTATTTATTCCCAAAGCTTTAGCACATCCAATAATTTCTCCATCTTTCATGGTTAGAATAGGTTTAATATGCAAAACATTGGCAATTGCAAATGCAGCTGTTGAAAGTCTCCCCCCACGTCTTAAGTAATTTAAATCACTAACAAATGCTAGCATGACAATTTTTGTTTTCGCAATTTCTAATTTTTCCTTAATTTCTTTTAAAGGTAAGCCTTGTTTAATTAAATGTACGGCTTCTTCCACAAGCAATCTAAAAGGCATAATTGTAAATGTGGAATCAATAATTTCTATATGTTCAGAATTAATTTCGTCCTTCGCAATACGTGCGGAATTATAAGTTCCTGAAAGTTTACTGGATAAAAAAATACCTAGGACTTCATCCCCCTGATTTAATATTTCTCTGAATTTTTCTTCAAATTGTATTGGATTAATTTGAACAGTTTTTGGAAGGTTTTTTGCTTTTACTAATTTGTCAAAAAATTCTTCTCTTGTGATTGTGACGCCATCTAAGTACTCATCTCCATCAATAAAAATTTTCAATGGCATAACTTCCATAAATTCTTCAGTAACTTCATTTGGAAGAATATCACAAGTTGTATCGACCACCAATCGAATTGCCATTTCTTATCACCTTCTCTTTCTATAATATCTTATCATAAAACGTTCAAAAAGTAAATAGTTAATTGAACGTCCCTTTTAAAAACAAAACCCTTCTATCTAGAAACAGATAGAAAGGGAAATGTTTTTATTCTTTTATTTTTTGAATTGCATGAACAATAATATCAAAATCAAAAACATTTTTCATGGTTAAATCATTATTTTCTTGATCTAAGAATTCAATTTGAATGTTGAAAGTTTTTTTACCTTCTCCTACTTCCATAACTCCTAAGGGAGAATCACTACTTCCAAAGTTCTTTTTGGATGCTAAATCAAAACTTATTTCATTTTCTTCATCTTGATAAGTTATTTTGATTTGACTTGCTAATAAAGGTAATTCATCTTTGGTTTTGATTTCAATATAATAACTAAAGGCTACTGTACTATCTAATCCTGATAACGTCATGGTTGCTTGGTATTTGCTTCCTGGTACAAGAATTTGATTCGACCCAAAAACATTTGTTTTTGTTCCTTTGGTAAAATCAACAATTTCTTGATCCACTTTTTCTTCTAAATATCCTCTTCCATTTAACATTGTATAACTTAATTGTGTTCTTTTTAATTCTATGTTTAGACTACCTGCTTCTAAATGATTGACAATTTGGGATTTGGATGAAAAGATGGCATAGGTTCCCATAACTAAAGTTACCATACAACACATGAGGATTAAAGTGCATAAACATATGATTTTTGTTCTAGTTTTCATGTTTTTGCTCCTCTTTTTGTTTTAAACGTTTCTTTTTCTTTTCTTCTTTTTTCTCATTTCGCTCATCTAAAATAGATTGAATGGTTAAATCAATACTTTCTTTTGCTACATGAACAGCATCCATCGAATCAATTTTTAATTGTGTTGGTAAAATTTTAACACTTAAATTTTTTTGCTTCTTGTAGTGATTGAAACGATGATTTCCTAAAATATATTCACAAATAATTTCTTCTCTTTTAATGATCATTCGAACAACTTTTTTTCCATACAATTTGATATCTTCATATTGTTCAGTAAGGTTATGTTTAATATTCTCTTTGTTTTTAGCATAACTTATAATTTCATCATACCAGGATTTCTTTTCAGAATGTAACGCTTGATATTTTTCAATGTGTGTTAATTTAGGAGATGAAATAAATGTTTTTACTCCTTCTATTTTTTCTACTGAACTAGTTTTTTCTATCGGTGGTTCTATTTCTTTTTTAACTTCAATGATGATGGTTTTTGTTTCGTTTTTATCATGAATCAGATCCCGAATAATAATAATTAAAGAAAATAGGCTTATAACAATGACAATGACTAAAAGAATAATGATGAGATTTTTCATGACCTTTTACCTCATTTCATAACTTTTTTGATATTTAAATTCAATAGAATGGTTGCTTGTTTCTTCATAATTTCATTTCCTGCATCTAATGATAAAGAAAAACAAACATAAATTGGAATTTTTTCTTTTCCTGTTTGATGAAAGGATAATGAAATGTTTTCCTTATCTAAAAATTCGGGTTCGATTTGTTTTGTTTCTTGGTTGGTTGCAATGGTTAAATTAACATAAGATAAGAATTCAGTATCATTTTTTAGTGCTTCACAATTGATATCTAAATGATAGGTTCCTTTTTTAGCTTGAATATAAAGAATATATTCTTTTTGATCTCCTGGATTCATTCCATGAATATTGAATTCTAGTTTTTTAGATGATGTTCCTTGTGAATTTAATGTAATTTCATATGAATCTTCATAGATAAATAAATGATATATAACGATTCCACAACAAATAAAGATCAAAAATATTGCAAGAAATAAACATGCATATATCGTTTTCTTCATTGTATCACCTTATATTTTTTATTTGTTATTCTAAAACCCAGATATAGAATTCTCCTGCTTGTGTTCCTTCTTTTCCATTTACCTGGTCTAATCCTCCTGTTGCTGTGATTTGTCTTTCAGAATAAATTGAGTTCTTGGCAAAATTGTTATTTCCTTCAATAAAGATGGTTGATGGGGCATTATATGCTACTCCTTCTTCGCTTTTATACATGATTCCAATATCTCCCCATCCTTGACTAGTTTCTGTTGTTTTTATAGAAGTTAGATGGATGTTTTGTGCTTTTGCTAGAGAAATAGCACATTTATGATAACCACTAATTTCAATATTTTTTAAAGTAAAATCTTTCACTCCATGTAAATTAATTCCATGACCCATACTTGCTATAATAGATACATTTTCTAAACATCCATTTGTCACAATTTCTTCAGCGTGGTCGATTGCGGAAAATTTGACTGCGGAAACATTGGCATTTGTAGATGTGGTTTTTATCGTTAAATTTTTGATAGTGACATTGTTTCCACCAAATAGAATTCCTGCTTGGTCTGCACATGTGAATTCTTGCGTATCCAAAATAGTTTTATTCGCTCCTGCTCCAATTAGTGTAATATGATTTGCACGAATGTTTAATTGTTCATTTGCTGTTGGATGGTATACTCCTTCAGAAAAATAATACGTTACTCCGTCAACAAAAACAATTTCATTTAAATTTGTGGATGCATCGACATGAACTTCATTATCTATTTGAATGTT
>CANQVW010000130.1 GCA_947627395.1 uncultured Bacilli bacterium
TCTGTTACTGCTAAAGCATTGTAACCATACTCTTTGGCACGATTTACATATTCATTCACATCCATAACTCCATCTTGTGTAGACATTTTTGTATGGGCATGCAGTTCAACACGTTTTTCTTCAAAACGATCGACTGCTTTTACTTTCGGTGTATCTCCTTCTACTTGAATGTCCCTAATTTTTAAAACAACATCTCGACTATATTTATCATAGTCAGCATAACCAAATACACGTACCCTTTTCCCTTTGATAGCTTTTTGATCAAAGAATTCATAATCTTGTTTGATATATGAATTAATAAATGTTGTTAAAACGATGGAACCTGTTTCATCTGTTCCTGTTGCTTTATAAATTTGATATGTAACTTCTTCACCCGTTTTAGTGGATTTTACTTCTTTAATTTCTGTATTTAACAAATCCACAACAACAACAAAATTTGCATTTCCATTTCTTTGTGCATATTCAATAATTTCTGACTCACTCTTTGGAATGTTTTTAAGTAATGTCACTGGTCCATTAATTTCAGTTTTTAGTCTTGGCTTTTTAATAATTTTTTGTTTATCTGAATCTGATGAGACATTTGTACCTACATGCTTTTGTTTTTCCATTAGTTCTTTATTTGTCTGCTGGTTCATTTCATCAATTTTAGATTGAACTGACATTTGAAATTGACTAACACTAATTCCACATTCAATTTGCAATCCATACTTTTTAAATAATTTTTCAATTTCATTAAGTAATGGTTGAATTGTGAAAATTTCATCTTCATTAGCAACATATATAGTAACCTTACTATTTGCAAATGATTTCGAATAACATTGTAATATACTAAAACGAGCATGTTCGTTTTCAAACATTGAAACAATCATTTGATAATATTCTTCTAACATTTCTTCAGAGATATGATAATCATCATATATAAATGAAAGTTCATATTTATCAAAATGTAAAGTTTCAGAAATATAAGTCATAAAGGCAGTTTTTAGACGAACAAAGGAAGCAAGAGGTAAAACGTGAGGAAAAGACAAAGTCAGTTGTAAAATCATTTGCTGCTGCTGAATTACAATTTCTTCTATTCTTCCATCTTTATATTCGTCAATTACTTCCATCTTCATTTGATTTTGCAATAAATCAAGAAAAGCTTTGTTTTTATCGATTGTACTCATTCCCTTTCCCTTCCTTTTATAAAAACATTTTACCACAACATAACTTTTTTTTCTACTTTTTTTGAACAAAAAAATCAAAGTCAAATTTTTGTCTTAAAATGACAAAAAATAATGGAATAATTTATAGTACATAATTTTACCAAAAAAATTAAACCCTTGTTGTAACAACAAGAGTTTAAACAAAATCAAATGAATTATGCATCTAATGATGGTAATGAATCATCATTTGAATCTTCTTCTTTAACTTGTTTATGGAGTTTATCAAACTTCCAAACCAAGAAAAAGACAACAATTGCTAAAACAATCATTAAAATAGCCCAAAATTGTGATGGTGAAATTGAACCAATAAATTTACCACGATGATCTCCTCTAATAAATTCAATTAAAAAGCGAAAGATTCCATAACAAGATAAATAAATTGAGAATGTGTATTTAAAATTCTTTTTCACAACTAAATATAAACACAGAATAAATAATAAAAATAAAAATGTCGCTTCAAAAAGTTGTGTTGGATATACCTTATGTATTAAATCGGGGAACTTTACACCAATGAATGAATCAGTTTCCTTTCCATAGCAACATCCAGCAAAGAAACATCCAATCCTACCAAAACAATGAGCAATTAAAATACAACATGGTAATATTGATTGAATTTCAATAAATTTAGCACCATATTTTTTTCTTCCATAAAGAAAATAAATAAGGAAAAACACAATTGTTCCACCTAAAAGCCCACCTATAAATGTAATGGAGGTTGTAAAATGAAATCCGTTTTTAGGATTTTCAATAAAATCATAAAAAGATTGAAATAACATTGCTGAACCAAAACCTGCAAGAATGGAGATATATCCATCCATTTCCACAAATTCAGCAAACTTTTCATCTATATGCATTCTTTGACTACAAAATCTTAACACAATAAAACAAAAGACCAAACCAATGGCAATACATAGTCCATACATATGAATAAACTTAAAAATTGTTGGATACATATGCAAATCCCCTTTCGTTTATATTTATACATATTTATTATACAGCAATTTTCTTAAATTGAAAAGAAAAAAAGAACTTTTTATAAAAAAAAGCCATTTCAAAAAAGAAATGGAAAAAACTATGGCACGTTTTTACGAAAAAGATGCCTCTTGCTTTTTGTTACATTAAAAGGCAAACAAATGGTGCAGATGGAGTTTCCCCCTATCTGCATCCTCTTATATTTTTTCTTCCATCGTATATCCTCCACCGAAGATTATCTCAATCTTTCCATCGCGATATACCTTGATAACTCTAGCATTTCGCGCACATTGCTATCGTCATATTGATCCGCATTCATTCGACTCTGTTCGATGATGCTTTGAATATTGGCAATCCTGTTTTCGAAGTCCTCATCCGCACTGTTTTTCTCTTGAATCGCCTGTAAGGACTAAGTGATAGAAATACTGTGGTATTTTATCCGTTGTCCTGTTAATTCTACTGCAATAAAATCTGAAAAAATTTTTGTACAAATAATCCAAATACCAAGCATCATCAAATTGTACTAATTTACTATCAGAATCCATTTTCGTAAAACAATGCAAGTATGCAAAATATATCTTGCTATTTTCTGTTAAACATTGTCTTATCTCCGCTACTGACAGCATTTCTCCGTTATCGTTTAAAAAGTAGCAATTCCTTGCAGGGTCTAAAGCAATCTACTTAGTTAATTTATGTGAATAAACGGCCGTAATAGCATGATTATCATACGGCAATACATCAATAGGCAAACAACAAACCAGTCGTGACTCGTATTTCATCGAAAGTAGCGCTTCAGTCAGAACAATTGCGTGCTGGCGGCAATTGTTTTGGGTATAGACCTCTACATGAAACGGAAAATAGTATTTTCGCGTTACGATCTGAGGACAGGCTTCTCGCAGCATGGTATCGAACTGTTCATAGGATTCTAAACCCTCTGCTTTGATTCTTTCTTCTATTTCTGCTTTGCTTTGAAACGGAAGGCTGTCCAATAACGCAAGAGAACGGTTGAGATCGTGGGATTTGATATCATTTGAAATTGTCTTTTCTACGGCGTCTTCAAAGGCGTCTCGGCTTTCCAGGGAAACTTTGATTCATTCTTTACTTTTTTCATTAAAATTCAGGTCATATTCAAAAACATAATTCGTCCTCAAAAATGAAAGCGCTCCGGCTAATTGTCTGCGGCCGACCGGAAGTTGAATCTGCACGGTCTTGCCGTCTTCTGAAATAGTTGCTGTCATCTGTTTATCCTTTCTTTTTATATTGCAACAAAAAAAGCCCGACTCTTGTCAAAAGAATCGGGCTTGGTTTTCTTATTTACTTGGGAGGGAGGAGGACATCATGATCATTCCTTTCAAGACACAAATAATGAACAAAGATTTTTTTGGAAAAACAAAAAAAGGCATGGGAAAGGTTCATTTCCAGTCCAATGCCCGAAAATGCCGATTGGCATCTTTTTATTTTCACTCAAAACCGATTTTTGAAAAAGTGAGGAAAACGGAGAAAAGCGAAGAAAACCCGAGGTTTTCTCGGGTCTTTTCGTTTACATTTTTTTTGTCAACACGTAATGGAGGCTCCTGTCGGATTTGAACCAACGATC
>CANQVW010000131.1 GCA_947627395.1 uncultured Bacilli bacterium
GTAGATAAACGATGGGCAATGACAAAGACGGTTCTTCCTTTCATTAAGGCATCCATTCCTTTTTGGACAATGGCTTCTGTTCTTGTATCAATGGATGATGTTGCTTCATCTAAAATCATGACTGGAGGATTGGCAACGGCAGCTCTTGCTATGGCAATTAATTGACGTTGACCTTGTGATAAATTAGCTCCATTATTGGATAACTTGGTTTGATATCCATCTTTCATTTTCATAATGAAGTCATCGGCACCTGCTAGTTTTGCTGCATCAATACATTCTTCATCGGTGGCATCTAATTTACCATATCTGATATTATCTAAGACAGTTCCTGTAAATAAGTTGGTATCTTGTAAGACGACTCCTAAAGATCTTCTTAGATCTGCTTTTTTGATTTTATTGATGTTAATTCCATCATAACGTATCTTTCCATCAGCAATATCATAAAAACGATTAATTAAATTGGTAATGGTTGTTTTTCCTGCTCCAGTCGCCCCAACAAAAGCAATCTTTTGTCCTGGATTTGCATATAAGGTAATGTCATGTAAAACGAGTTTATCTGGGGTATACCCAAAATCTACGTCAAACATTTGGACGTCTCCAGCAAGTTTTGTATAGGTAGTACTTCCATCTTGGTGAGGATGTTTCCAGGCCCAGATGCCTGTTCGTTTTTCGCTTTCTTTGATTTCACCATTTTCTATAGTGGCATTAACCAAGGTAACATAACCTTCATCTACTTCTTCTTTTTCATCTAGTAAATCAAAGATACGACTTGCACCAGCTAAACCCATGATGACGGAGTTTAATTGGTTGGAGACTTGGTTGATACTTCCTGTAAATTGTTTGGTCATATTTAAGAAGGGAACTACAATACTAATACTCAGGGCAAGTCCTGAAAAACTTACATTGTGAACATGATTTAATACTAAAGCTCCACCGATAAAAGCGATTAAAACATAAAGTACGTTTCCTATATTATTTAATATTGGCATTAACATATTGGCATAGGTATTGGCTTTTCTAGATTGGTCATATAAAAAGTCATTGATTTGATCAAAGTCTTCAATGGTTTTTTCTTCATGGGTAAAAACTTTTACTACTTTTTGTCCATTCATCATTTCTTCAATGAAACCTTCTGTTTTACCAATAGCTTTTTGTTGAGCTAAGAAGTATTTTGCACTTCTTCCTCCCACAACTTTGGTAACAAACACAATACAAACAACACCAAAGATGGCCACCAAAGTTAACCATACACTATAATATAACATAATACATAGGACTGCTGTTACTGTGATTCCTGAGATTAAAAGTTGTGGTAAACTTTGGGAAATCATTTGTCTTAAGGTATCTATATCATTGGTATAATAACTCATGATATCTCCATGGTGATGGGTATCAAAATATTTAATGGGAAGTTGTTGCATGTGATTAAACATTTTCTCACGCATTTTCTTTAAATATCCTTGCGTAATAATTGCAATCAGTTGATGAAAGAAGACATTGGCTGCTAATGAGAAAATATAAAAGATTCCTAAAATGATAACTAGTTTTAAGACATCATGAAAGACTAAATTCCAATCCCCTATATCAACATTTTCTTCCACAATTGCTAATATCTTTTGTAAGAAAATAGCAGGGACTGCACTAATTAAAGCATTGATGATAATGCAAAAGATGGTTACAATAGATAATACTGGATAAAATTGAAACCAATATTTTAAAACCCTTTTCAAAACTCCTTTTCTTTTAGGCATGGCTTTATTCATGATCATCACCTACCTTATTTTGTGATTCATATACTTCTTTATAGATATTATTATTTTTCATGAGTTCTTCATGAGTTCCAATACCCACCATTTCTCCATTGTTCATGACAATGATACGATCCGCATCTTCAACACTTGCCACTCTTTGCGCAATAATGATTTTGGTTGTTTCTGGAATAAATTCTTTTAAACCTTTACGAATTAAGGCATCTGTTTTAGTATCAACTGCACTTGTGGAATCATCAAAGATAATGATCTTAGGATTCTTTAGTAAAGCTCTTGCAATACATAATCTTTGTTTTTGTCCTCCTGAGACGTTACTTCCACCTTGTTCGATATGAGTTTCATATTGATCAGGGAAACCTTGAATGAATTCATCTGCTTGAGCTAGTTTGCATGCATGAACCATTTCTTCCATGGTAGCATCTTCTTTACCCCATCGAAGGTTTTCAATAATGGTTCCACTAAATAAGATATTTTTTTGTAACACAACGGCTACATTATTTCTTAGGGTTTCTAGATCATATCTTTTAACATTGATTCCACCCACTAAAACTTCACCATCTGTTACATCATATAATCTGGAAATCAGTTGAATTAAGGTTGTTTTGGCACTTCCTGTTCCTCCTAAGATTCCAATTGTTTCTCCACTTTTGATGTTTAAATTCAAATGACTTAAGATTTCTTTACTTGATCCATATCTAAAGGTAACATCCTTAAATTCAATGGAGCCATCCTTTACTTCATAGATAGGATCTAATGGATTGGTTAATGAACTTTCTTCTTTTAGGACTTCAACGATTCTTTCAGCAGATTCAATAGACATGGTTAACATAACATAAATCATAGAAATCATCATTAAACTCATTAGGATTTGAAATCCATATGTTAGTAATGTAGACATTTCTTCATATTGCATTTTAAGTCCTGTAGATTCAATAACAATTTTAGAACCAAAGAATAAAATACATAACATAACCACATTTAAACAAAATTGCATAATGGGATTATTCCAAGCTAGAATTCTTTCGGCTTTGGTAAAGTCTTGACAAACATCATTTGCGGCAAAGTTGAATTTTTCTTTTTCATATTCTTCTCTTACAAATGATTTAACAACTCTCATTCCCATAACATTTTCTTGAATGGAATTATTTAAATTGTCATATTTACGAAAGACTTTTCGAAATAATGGCATTGCTTTTTTAGCAATTAAAATTAAACCAAAAAATAAAATTGGAATGACAACTAAAAAGACAAATGCGATACTTCCTCCAACAATAAATCCCATGGTAAAAGAAAAGATTAACATAAATGGACTTCTTATGGCTGTTCTAATTAACATCATAAAGGACATTTGAACATTTGTAATATCTGTTGTTAAACGGGTAACTAATGATGCGGAAGAAAATTTATCAATGTTCTCAAATGAGTAGGTTTGTATTTTAGTAAATACATCTCTTCTTAAATTTTTCGCAAATCCACAAGAAGCAGTTGCACAAAATTTTCCTGCTAAAGCACCACATGTTAAAGAGAGGATTGCCATGGCAACAAGAATAGCACCATATATGGCAATGGTTTTTAATCCACATCCTAAACGAATTTGTTCAATTAATTTAGCAACCACTACGGGAATAATACATTCAAGGATAACTTCAAATATAACAATGATCATTGTAAGTATGGCTGGCTTTTTATATTCTCTTACACTTTTAGCTAATGTTTTAAGCATTATTTCCTCCTTATCTTATTTTATATATTATAAATATATTAAATTATATATTTATATATTCTAACACTAAACAACTTAAAAGTCAATAAAGGGCAAAGTCGAATTATAGGGAATTCGTTTTCATTTTGATTGTGCTGGATAATTCGCGGAAAAACCACGATTTTCTAAAGAAAAAGAAAATCGTGGTTTTTCTTCTAATAGACAATTTTTCTAATTCAAGTAAAGACGTCTTGAGTAATATAACCAAAATTACAAATAAAGACTTTACTTGCTAT
>CANQVW010000132.1 GCA_947627395.1 uncultured Bacilli bacterium
TACCCTATATCAACACATTTCAAGAATTATTCTTCCTGGTCATGGGGAAGGAGCTCATGAAAAAGACTTTGAACCTGAAAAAACCATTATCTGTGTAGAAAATGAAATGACTCGTTTAGAAAAAGAATATGACATCATTGATATCATTGGTTTTTCTATGGGAGGTGCATTGGCGAGTCATTTAACGAAATTACACCATCCTCATAAACTTGTTTTACTCTCTCCCGCCAATCAATACTTAAATCCACAGATGATTCTGAGTAATTTACAAACTTATTTAGATTACTATGGATTTCAAATGAAACATCGTAAAAGTACTGATCCCATGGTTTTAGAAGAAAAAGCAAAAAGAAAAGAATACATTCATGATATCAATCAAGATCATAAAACAAGTTTTTCAATGATGGTTCATCAATTATTACCACGTTACACCATTCATGGGATAAAAACATTTATTCGAGTGATTCAAATTTGTAATGACCAATTAAAAGAAATAGATTGTCCTACTTTATTAATTTGGGGAAAATTAGACCAATTAGTTCCCAAAACAACGATTGATTTTTACCAAAAAAGATGTTCTAAATTAACTGTTGTTACTTATGATGAATTTTCTCATTTAATGTTATATTCTAAACAAAACCAAAAAATTATGGATACCTGTATTACATTTTTAAAAAATGAATAAAAAGGAGTTTATATGAATATTTGGCACGACATTAATAAAAAAAGAGTCACCCCTGAAAATTTTATAGCTATTATTGAAATTTCTAAAGGAAGTAAAAATAAATATGAATTAGATAAAGAAACAGGTACATTAAAGTTAGATCGCATTCTATATACTTCCACTCATTATCCTCAAAATTACGGATTCATTCCGAGAACTTTCGCTGAAGATAAAGATCCATTAGATGTTTTGGTTCTTTGTACAGAATCCATCATTCCAATGACTTTGGTTGAATGTTATCCTATTGGAGTTGTTGAAATGATTGATGAAGGAGAAAAAGATGAAAAGATCATTGCTATTTGTAAAAATGATCCTATGTATAATCAAATTCATGAAATGGATGAATTACCAAAACATATGTATGATGAAGTAAAACATTTTTTCCAAGTATATAAAACCTTAGAAGGAAAAGATACAGTTGTAGAAGATATTAAAGGTAAAAAAGAAGCAATACAAAGGATTGAAAAGTCTATTCGAAAATATGAAGAAATATTTGTAAAGAAAAAGAGGAACTAAAATTCCTCTTATGATTTCTTTGGTAGAAATTGAACGATTGAGTGATCCTCTGATACTTCGTTCCATTCTTCTTTAAATTGGGTTAATAATTTTTCATTACCTTTACAGTTTTCAATACAAAGACATCCATATAATTTTGTGTTTGAATCAATATTGATATGATTTTCTTTAGAAGATTCACAAAGATAAATACTACCGTAGGGAGAACTTTCTAAAGTCGAATTTAAAATGGTAACATCACAATTTTTTAAAACAAGTGTACTCGCTTTTGTATTTTGGATGGTGACTTGATTTAAAAAAGTATTGGTTACATTCTGTAACTGAATTCCATCTCCACCGATAAAAGTTACATTTTTAAAATGAATATTGGATAAATCATCACTTAAAGAAGCCATTTGCAAAGCATAATTTTGTTTTTGCCCTTGAAAATAAATCGTAAGATTAGAGATGGATACATCACCATGAGCAAGGATAATTCCCGAATTTTCATGGGTATTGTCATTATTTATCTCAATCATAGTCGTTTTTTGATCAATGCCTATAATTTCAACTTGATTTTGAATGATCCAATGGTGGATTTTATAAGTCTGAGGATAAAATATTAGTAAATCCCCATCTTGAATAGAAGGAGCATATCGATAAAAATCTTCAGTTGATTTAATGACTTTTGCATTTTCTGGAAGTAAATCTTCAAGTTCTAAAACCCATTCTAAAGATTTATTTTGGTAATGAATGGTTAATACTTGGTCTTCTGTTTTTCCTAAAACATAACCCGTTATCATTGAATGATCTATGGGAACGATTTTTGTTTTATTTTTTGTTTGCACCAAAAGAGATCCACTCGAAATTTTTAAATCTTCTTGAAATGTATTGCAAACTGTGGGTATTTCATTGATAGAAAGTTCTAAGATCGTATTTTTATGACAGCCATAATTTACATAAATAAAGAGAAGTAAAATAAAAATTTGGAATATTTTTTTCATCATTTACCTCCAAGAATAGTATGTGTCATAAAATTCATTTTTAAAAATGCCAAAATCATCAAATGAAATTTGAAACTAAAATTTAAGAAAGGAAAGTATTTAAAAAATGAAACATTATTCATCTATATGTGAAGCCTGTTTTCATGCAAAATCCATTCGAATCAAACAAGGTAAAAAAGAACTTGTCATTATAAAAAATTCTAAATTGTATCAAGAAATTTTAACATCTTTCGAATCTTTGTTGGAAGGAGGACATGAAATGCCAGCCTTTTCAGTGAGCCTACATCATGAAACAATAGAAGAAATGAAAAAAGGGTTATGGATTGAATTTAATTTTGATGAAACAAGTGAAATTAATGGTTTACCTTTTTCAAGTTTACTCATTCAAGTTATCCAAAGTTTTTCTGGATTTAATTTGATTCGTCAAAATGATGGGTTATATCAAGGACGTTGTTTGTATTATTCTTTAAATAAAGATATGAATGAGTGGTATCAAGTGTTGGTAAAGATAATACGTGAAAGTGATGTATCATTTTAATTTGTTTTCTTTTTCTTAAAAATGTGATAAAATAGGATAAGTAAAAATAGAATCATGGAGGAGTTTATGGAAAAAGTTGCTGTGATTGGTGCGGGTAGTTGGGGATGTGCTTTATCTAGAATTTTAGGAGATAATGGTCATTTAGTGACCATTTATGATATTGATGAAAAAACAATTGAAGAAATTAATACCTATCATACCAATAAAAGTAAATTGAAAGAGGGAAAACTTCCTGAAACGGTTTGTGGAACAACATCTTTAAAGAAAGCAGTGAGTGATAATGATGTGATTTTATTGGTGGTTCCAACAGCGGTTGTTAGAGGAGTTTTGCAAAAGATGAAAGATGAATTACATCAGCCAAAACTATTTATCAATGCATCAAAGGGAATTGAACCAGACACCTATAAAAGAGTTTCTGAAATTGTTTGTGAAGAGATTCCATCACAATTCATTGAGGGTTTTGTTGCTCTAACAGGACCTAGTCATGCGGAAGAAGTTATTTTACAAAATTTAACTGCCATCGCTGCTGCAAGTGACGATCTTACATGTGCTAAAAGAGTTCAATTCATGTTCAGCAATCAAACTTACTTTAGAGTTTACACTGTTCATGATTTAATTGGAGCAGAACTAGGAGGATCCTTAAAAAATATTTATGCCCTTGCAGCGGGAATTTGCGCAGGTTTGGGATTTGGGGAAAATGCGAAAGCAGCCTTAATTACAAGAGGACTTGCGGAAATGAAGAGATTAGCCATTGCCATGGGAGCTAAAGAAGAAACTTTAAATGGATTAACTGGAGTTGGAGATTTAATTGTCACTTGTACATCAACATTAAGTAGAAATTATCAAGCCGGATATATCATAGGAAATGGTTCTGATTTGCAACAAGCTTTAAGTCAAATGACCATGGTTGTTGAAGGAGCAAGAACTTGTGTTGCAGCATATCAAGCCGCCAAAGAGCACGGATTGTATACGCCGATTATTGAAG
>CANQVW010000133.1 GCA_947627395.1 uncultured Bacilli bacterium
TCCCTTGCTCCATGGGGAAGACCACTTCTTCCCTAGTGTAGTTTCTTTCCATAAGTTGAAGTCATTGGCATGTCTTTTCTTTTCATTTTCTTCAACACGTGCACCAGCAATTAAATTTTCTTGGGTTTGACCACTTAAAATACCATAGTCTTTTACTTTACTCACATCAAAATAAACATCCCCGCCTACAACATAAGCTCCTTCTTTTTGAATTAAAAGGTCAATGAACTCAACAATTTCTTTCATATTCTCTGTTACTTTAGGATTTTTATAATGAGGAAGGCAATGTAATTTTTGATAAGTATCTAAAATAGATGCGATATAACGCTCAGAGATAACACTCTCATCGACTTGTTCTTCTTGTGCTTTTTTAATGATTTTATCATCAATATCTGTGAAATTCGAGACCATTTTAACATTATACCCCATATATTTAAAGAAACGACTTACGACATCAAAGAAAACAATAGGACGTGAATTTCCAACATGCATATCGTTATATACGGTAGATCCACATACATACATTGTTATTTCGTTTTCATGTATGGGATGAAATTCTTCTAATTGATTGGTTAAAGAATTATATAATTTAATCATTTTTTATACCTCTTTTTTTTTCATCTTAACAACATTATACCACAATCAAATGTAAAAAACTACCAAAAAGATATCATTTTAAAAGAAAAGAGTTTTCATGATTTTATAACATCAAAACTCTTTCTTTTTCTCTTTTAACAAAATAAAAAATCTTATATTTATAAATAATTTATATTTTAACTTTTGATTTTCGGTAATTGAATCATAAACTTTGTTCCTTTTGGCTCATTATGTTCAACTTCAATGGTACCATTCATTGCTTCAACAAGTGTTTTGGCAATTGAAAGTCCTAAACCATTTCCACCATTTTCGTGGTTTCTTGCTTTTTCTTCTCGATAAAATCTTTCAAAAATTCGATTCTTTGTTTCTTCGGTGATTCCAATACCGGTATCTTTTACTTCAACAATCGCCTTAGAATTGGTACAAGTTAAAAGAACAGAAATTGAATCACCAATATTGGTATATTTCATCGCATTATCAATTAAAATAATCATGATTTGACGAAATTTATCACGATCAATTTGAACAATGGCATCCATTCCTTGATAGCTTAGATTTCTTTCTTGAATAACTGCAATTTCTTTAAATGGTTCAATGATTTCTTCTAATACTTTATCTAAGTTCACTACTTCCGTATTTAAATTTGTTAAATTCTGATCATTTCGTGTTAATAACAATAGTTCCGATGTTAAACGATTTAATCTAGATAGTTCCTTTAGGGAAACGGATAAATCTTCTAATACATCATAAACGGTTGCATCAGGATGTGCCATGATGTTTTCAAGTTTACTTTGGACAACGGCCAGTGGCGTTCTTAATTCATGAGAAGCATCACTAATAAAGGAAACATGTCGATCGACGAATTCTCCTAATGGTTTTGTTGCTCGTTGCATCATGAAGTAACTAGCAAAAGCACATAAAACCAAAATGGCAATGGCACTAATGACATATGTTGTAATTAAATTCTTCTTTGAGTTTAATTCCCCGTCTACATTCATATAAGTTTTAACACAATAAATAGTTTTTAAATCTCCACTTCCATCTAAATCAATTTTAAAATTGGTTTTTGTAGAATAGATAAGATAATGACTTCGATTGATTTTTTGAACTTCAAAGTGTTGATAAAAGGAAGAGTGTAATTCCAAATTTAGGTTTTCCAAATCTCCATCCATTGAACCTACGACATAAGTTTTTGATCCCGGTAAAGTTCCATAGGGGGAAGAGGTTAAGTCCAATGGTTCAACATAATAATAGACTAAAGTCATTCTTGGATCGGGCGACTTTAATTTTCTTTTTATGTCATATGTTGAACTATTTAAATTAGCAATATAATCTAATACATCTTGTTTAGAGGAATCGTAGAACCTTTGATTCGTGGAAAGGACAATAATCACTCCTAATAAAGCAATGATTAGAATAAAAGTAAACAAATTTAAGATTAAGAAATGAATTCGATAACGTTGAAAGTTTTCTTGAATCCAATAAGCATTACTATCCTTACTCTTTTTCACTCCACATATACCCTACATTTCTTAAAGTTTTTAAATAAATATGATAATCATATTTCTTTAATATTTTACGAAGGTTACTCACATATACTTCCACAACACTCCAAATGGTTTCACTATCAAATCCCCAAATACGATTAAATAGTTGTTCTTTGGTAATGATGATTTCTTTATTTCTAACTAAGTATTCTAAAATATCATAGGTTTTACCAACAATATCTAAAGGCTCATCATGAATGGTTACTTTTTTTTGTGAAATATCAAATTTCATGTCTTTAAAAACCAATTGAAAGCCTTCAAAAGTGTTGTTATATCGACGAAGTAAGGCATTCACCCTAGCAATTAATTCATCGCGATAAAAAGGTTTGGTAACATAATCATCTGCTCCTAACTTTAATCCACGAACTTTATCAGCAATACTATCTTTTGCAGTGAGCATGATTACTGGACAAGTTCCTTTAGAGCGAATCTTCTTTAAAATGGTGAAGCCATCGACATTTGGAAGCATGATATCTAAAATAATTAAATCGAAAATATTTTGTTCGCAAACATACATAGCTTCTTCTCCATCATAAATAGGAACAATATCAGCAATGTTTTTTAGCATTTCACAAATGGCTTTATTTAAATGTTTATCATCTTCAACAATCAATATTTTCATAGGTTATTACCTCCATTTTCTTAATTGTAATCAAAAGCTCTTAAAATAACCTTAATTCAATCTTAATTAGGAATTGATTTCATCCGTCTAATATTAGTATATCACATCTTAAAAACAAAGCCAAGAAAAAAGTTCACCCTTCATAGAAAGATGAACTTATCTTTTAAACTAACGTTTAGAGAATTGTGGTGCACGACGAGCAGCTTTAAGACCATATTTCTTACGCTCTTTACTACGTGGATCACGAGTAATTAAACCTGCTTTTTTAAGTACACTTCTATATTCTGGATTCACTTCCAATAACGCACGTGTGATTCCATGACGAATAGCACCTGCTTGACCACTGATTCCACCACCATACACATTCACAATAACATCATAATTAGATTCAGTTCCAGTTAATGTTAATGGTTGTAATACGTCAAGGCGAGTTGCTCCACTTGGAATGTAGTCAACAAAACCTCTGTTGTTAATGGTAATTTGTCCTTTTCCAGGAACTAGACGAACTCTTGCAATTGAACTTTTACGACGACCTGTTCCATAATATTGTACGTTTGCCATGAATTTTCACCTACCCTCTCAAAGTGTAAACTTCTGGTTTTTGGGCTTGTTGTTTGTGTTCAGGGCCACAATAAACGAAAAGTTTTCTATACATTTCATTTCCTAAAGAATTCTTTGGTAGCATTCCTTTGATTGCACTTTCCACAATCTTTTGTGGTTGTGTTGCTAACATCTTCTTCGCAGTTCTTGTTTTTAATCCACCATTGTATCCAGAATGATGAATATAAAGTTTGTCATTTAATTTGTTTCCTGTTAAGGCAACTTTTTCCGCATTGACAATGATAACGTAATCTCCGCAATCCATATTTGGAGTAAAGGTTGGTTTATGTTTTCCTCTTAAGATCGATGCAACTTCGGTTGCAAGTCTTCCTAAC
>CANQVW010000134.1 GCA_947627395.1 uncultured Bacilli bacterium
CTGGAACATAATGTACTTCATCAACATCCGCCTTTTCCGTTTGGGTCATTCTTCTTCTTGTATAAGTCGATAAAGATTCTAAATATCTTCTAGATCCTTCCGCGTATAAAATTCCTAGGGCTAATGAGGACTTTCCAGAACCAGATACTCCCGCAATCCCAACGATTTTATGAAGGGGAATATCTACATCAATATTTTTTAAATTGTGAACTTTTGCCCCATGTACTTCAATTTGTTTAGGGAAAATATCTTTTTCTATCATTTTATTCTTCCTTTATATTTGATCTTGATTTCTTAAATGATTTAAAATAGAAATGAATTCTTCTTCTGTTAGAATAGTTTTTCTTGGATTATGATGACCAATGGAATGTTTTAATCGATACCCTTTTGCAACTTCTAGGGCTTCTTGAAATATCGGATTTTGTTTATACATTGCTTGATAAGCCTGGTAAATCAATCTTTTAAAGTCATCACTCAATCTGTGATATTTCTTTTTCTTCCAATAAAGATGTCCTGTGAATTTCCATAGCCATGCTCTTTTACTATATTTTTTGGCTTCTTTTCCAATTTTCTCGCAAATCTTTTTTTGTTTCTTAGGATTTTTGTATTTTAAAGATTGCAAAAAACCTTCCATTGAATGACATAAAACATCATCAAAAACAAAAGAGTTTGGATAAAAATTAGATAAAACATTGGCAGGATATTCACCCTTACTATAGATATCAATTTCATCATCAAAATTCATAATTCTTTCCTCACTTTTTCTATATTTAAAAAAAGGAATATCTTACGATACACCTTATTTTAATTTCTTAATTTTATTTAGTGCTGCTTGATATCCTTTATCGTAAGCTTCTTTGTAATATTTTAATGCTTTTTTAAGATCCTTTTTAACCCCATAACCATGTTCATAACATAATCCAACATTATAAAGTGCTGGTACATTACCTAGTTCGACTGCTTTTACATAACATTGATAAGCAACTGTGTAATCTTGTTTTACACCTTTTCCTTCATAATAACAATTTCCAAGTGAACATAAAGATTTGTCATGATGTAAATCTGCACCTTTTTGATATAACTTGAAAGCTTTATCAAAATTTATTTCTACACCTTTTCCTTCTTCATAGCACTTCGCTAAAGCAAAGATTCCAGCACCACTTTCTTCAATGGTAGCTTCACTATACCAATATAAAGCTCTTTTCATATCTTTGGCAACATCTTTACCATATTCATAGCAAAAACCAAGATAATACATTTCATATCCATCCCCATCTAAAGCTTTTAAATATCTTTGATATAACTCATTAGGAATGGGAATTTCTAATTTCTTTACATTAGAAGACTCCTTTATTTTTTTTGTTGGGGTTAAAGATTCTTTAGTAGCATTAAAGAATACTCTTGCCTGTGGATGATGCCAATCACTTGTTTTGATATTCTCTCCATTTCCTTCAATATAAAATGTACATTCTTTATTAGGAAAAGCATTTTTCCCAATTTCTTTAAGGGATTTAGGAAGGAAAAACTCACCTTTGACTTTGGTGTTAGAAAAGGCATTTTTACCAATGTACTCGATAGAAGGAGGTAATATGAAAGTTTCTAACTGTGTACAATCTGAAAAAGTATCGTCACCAATATAAGTTAATGTGGATGGAAAATGAACTTTAGTTAATAAAGGATTCCCATGAAAAGTTCCATTTAACGAGAGAAGTCCTTCAGGTAAAAACACTTCTGCAAAACTAGATAATCCAAATGCATCATTTAAGAACACCACTTTAGGTGGAACAATCACAGGACTTTTGCAATCAATCCCAAAACATGCCTTACCATCCAATAATTCAATATTTTTGGAAAAGACGATTTTCTTAAAACTTCCAGTTATCCCATGTTCATTGATTGTTTTTACACTATCAGGGATTGTTAAAGTGACACAGTCACATCTACTACGAATCGCACAAGATGCGATGGTCGTTATCCCTTTAGGAACAATAATATCTTCTCTTGGATCATCGGAATAAACAAATTTTAAAGTAGTCCCAACAGTTTGATAAGTTACACTCATTTCATTTACCTCGTTTTATTTACTAGACAGTATTATTTTACCATATTTGTGATGTAAAACCAATAAAATTCATAAGTTTTCATTAAAAGAAGATAACTTTTTTAAGCATTGTCAAGAATTTTGCTGATTTAATCCACTTATCAAAAATCCTACAAATGACTTTTTTATCAGTTAAGTTCTTGACAGGTTGTTCTTTGTATAAAAAAAGCTCCTTCTATGTTATAATTAAATTGACCTAAGTTAACACTGGAAAGGAGTCAGTTCATTATATCTTTTTGTCATTTTTTAAAGATAAGGACTTTGATAAATTAAAACAATCAAATTCTACTTTTGAAAGTATTCCTAGAAGTTTTATATTTTAATGAAAAACATATAAATTAACTGATAATCTTTATATCTTTGTTATTTTAGATTTTAAAACTAAAATGCAAGATACAAACATATATTAAATACCATTAGAAATAAGAAATTATGTGAAATATATCTATATGGATATATTCATGAATAAAGAAAGAATCAGTGTAATGCAAAAATATAATAAAAATACAATCGATATAGAAAAAATGAAAATATGGTTTGATAAATCAAGTTTACTAAAATATATATTAAATATTGATGAAAAACTGTCTAATGGTCCTATTGAAGGTATAAAAGGTAATGGTTATACTAATTTTGAAAGATTTAAAAAAGGGTGATTCAATATAGAATTCAACCCTTTTTTTGACCTATTTTTATCAGTAGAGTTTTTGACAGACTCTAAGCTTTTCATTAATTTATTTTAATCAAGTGGCTTTAAATATAAGTCAGCTTCTCCCTCAAAATTAAGTGTATGTTTATCTTTAGAAAATTCAGTAATATTTGTAAAGTAAATTTTGTAACTTAATACTTCAAGTACAGGCTTTTCTGATTTAGATGCTTTTACTTTCATTTTCCCAGATAGCGGATTAAAAGTAAATTCTTTATAACAATCTTCCCTTGTAAATACACGTTGACTTAAACTTATTAGATTGTTTTTCATCTTTTTAGTTTGTTTTCTTAAATATTTACAACCACTTTTGATTTGTTTATTAGATTTAGCAGCAGTTTTTAAATCTTCGGTACTTTCTGATCTTAAACCACGAAGGGTAAAGTTATTTCTTTCAATATCCCTATTGATATAATCAATAATTTTATTGAATTCAAAATCAAGCGACCATAAGAGATGATCTATTGTTGCGGGATTGGGTATCCATTTAGTATGATTTCCAGCATTATGGTTATCATTTGCATGCAATTGTTCTTGTTGCTGTTGCATTTCTTTTTGTTTATGCTCTTCTTTTAACGCTTTTTGAATTTCTTTTAACTCTTTTCTTTCTTTGATTTCGTCTTCGGTTTCTTCTTCATATTCTACACTTTTACTACTAAGTCCTGAAAAGAATTCATTCCTATTAGAAATAAGCTTAACAAGTGATGGAAGAAAGAAAATAGCTAAATTAAATAAATTAAAGATAGTTGCAAGAACTATATGAACAACAACCTTCATATGAACATTAATAAACCATAAAATAAAGATAAGGCCAGCGATATCCAAAAGAATTGGTACCAAATAACGAACATAGTAACTATCACCTTGATCGGCATCGTAAG
>CANQVW010000135.1 GCA_947627395.1 uncultured Bacilli bacterium
CCTGTTACGCCATGACCAAGAGCACCATACTTTTGTGTATTTGGATTAATAAAAGTTAAAGTGCCCACACCACTTATCTTATCTTTAATGTATAATCCAATTGACTTTTTGCCTAAATCATTTTCATAGATTTTAATCTTGGTATCCACATATTGATTATTACGAATTAATCTTAAAGATACCTCTTCTTGTTGAAGATTAGATATAATCGTTGTTATATCGTTTCCAGATGTAATTTTATGACCATCAATTGAATATAATATATCCCCTTTTTCAATATTTGTTTTATTCCATGGACATTGTTTAACACCATCTTTTGTTACTTCATATTTTCCAATCACTTGGACAACACTTTGAATTTGCAGGCCAATCGTATCTCCGCCTAAAATAACACTACCAACAATTTCATTACTATTTTGATAATTCAAAGCTTCAAGAGTTTGAGTTTGAACAAACGATGATCCTGTCAATGAAAAAAATACTGTGCAAAAAAGGAATAATAATACTAGATGTAGTATTCTTTTAATAAGAATTCCTCCTTTCTAATATATTATTCCCTATATTCCTATTTTAAATGGTATCTTTAAATATTGGCAATGTTGTCTAATAATTCCTTTGCTACTTCTTTACTTGAATTCGTAGCTTCTCCATTTGAAATCATTGAAGCAATTTCATCAATACGCTCTTCTTTATTTAATTCTTTAATTTTAGTAAACGTTCTACCATCCATAATCTCTTTAGATATTTTTAAATGATGTGTTCCCATAGCTGCAACTTGTGGTAAATGTGTAACACATAATACTTGAGATTTTAATGAAATAGACTTAATTTTTTGAGCTATACTATGAGCAGCAATACCACTAACTCCTGTATCTACTTCATCAAATATTTTTGTTCCAATTGGCATTTTATTTACCAAGATAGATTTTAAAGCCAACATGAAACGGGACATTTCACCACCTGAAACAACTTTTGACAATGGTTTTAAAGGCTCACCTTTATTAAAAGAAACCATAAAATCAACTATATCAATTCCATCTTTATAAAAAATAACATTTGATTCTTCACTTGACGATGAGAATACAATTTCAAAATTTGTGTTTTTTAACTGTAGATCATTTAGCTGTTCTTTCACTTCATTCGTCAATTCTAAAGCATTTTGTTTTCTTTCGTCACTAATATTTTTTGCAATTTTTAAAACTTTATGGAAGGAAACATTTACTTTTTTTTCTAAATCTTCCAATAAATCATCATAATTTTCAATATCTTCTAAATCTTGACGAATTTTATTAAAATAATCAATTAAACTTGGTATATCTTTTTTATATTTACGTTTTAAATCTGAATATATACTTAAACGATTTTGTATTTCATTAAATTTTTTTTCATCAAAATCAAGATGATCTATTTTTAATAGATGATCTGATAAAATACTTTCTAAATTATAATAAGATTCTTCTAAAGATTCTTTTAAACTTTTGTATCGAATATCATAAGATGATAATTTTTCTAAACAAGATAAGGAATCATAAATCTTTGATAATAAATCATTTTGATTATATATTTTATAAAATTCATGAATTTGTTCAGCAATTTGTTCATAATGCGATAAATAAGAAAGTTCTTCTTTAAGTGCCTTTTCCTCATCTACAGATATTTTTGTATTTACAAATTCTTTATATTGAAAGGTAAGAAAATCCTTTTTTTCTAAATTATCTTGATTTTTTTGAATCAAATTTTGATATTCTTTCTCATTATCTTTATATTCTTTTAAAGCAATGATATAATCATTTAATAAATTTTGAATATTCGATGAAGATAAAAAATATAAATAATTTTTAGGATTAATCAACCCCAAAGTATCTAATTGAGAATGAATATCGCCAATATATTCACTGATTTCCGAAAGCTGTGATAAAGATACAGTCACATTATTAATGCGGCAAACATTCTTTCCGTTATTATATAATTCCCTTTTAATAACAAGATATTCATCAGGATTTAATTCAATTCCCAATTTTTCTAATTTTTCTTGTATGATAAATGAATCAATAGAAAAAAATCCTTCAATGACAGCTTTATTTTCGTTATAACGAATCATATCATTGGATGCTCTTTTGCCTAATAATAAACCAATTGCATCAATAATTAAAGACTTTCCAGCACCTGTTTCTCCTGTTAGAACAGTCATTCCATCATTAAATTGTATTTCAATTGAATCAATAATAGCAAAATTACGAACATTTAAGGTAACTAACATGTTTTCTCCTTTTTTATTTGGATTGAATGACTTTTAAAATGGATTGAGCGTCAATCCCTAGTTCTTTTTTTATTTCATTTCTTGTTCCCATATCAACATAAGTATCATTAATGGCAAAGGAATGAATTTGAATATTCAAATTTTCTTTTGCATTGATATCTAAAACCATGGAGGCAAGGGATGCAAGAGAAATCACTTCTTCAACAATATATAATGTTGTATTCTTTAATTTTCTAAGTAATTCTATATCCAATGGTTTAATATAGACAGCATGTATTAAACCAATGTTTTCATTTTTTAAAAGTTCTTTAAATTCATAAACTTCATCTCCATAAGTTAATATATTTATGGTTGATAAAGACTTTTCAATTTTCCATTGACCAAACGAAATATCTTCTTCACTTGGTTCTTCAATAAAAATCTCTCCTTTTGGATAGCGAATTGCGAAAGGATGCTCATGTAAAATAGCATATTCTAATAAAAAACGAGCTTCACTTAAACTTTTAGGTGCTGCTACGACCATATGAGGTAATGGCAACAATAAAGAGAGATCAAAAATACCTTGATGAGTACTTCCATCTCCTCCAACGATTCCTGCATGGTCAATTAAAAAAATGACATGATTATTTGATCTTGCAACATCATGATTGATATAATCATAAGCTCTTTGTAGAAAAGTTGCATAAAAGGAAACAATTGGAACTAGATGAGATCTTGCCATAGCTGCTGCCATGACAACTGCGTGTTCCTCATTAATTCCAACATCGATAACACGTTCAGGAAAATCGTTTTGCAAACAATCTAAATGGGTTCCAGACAACATTGCTGGATTTAGAACTCTTGTTTGTTTATATTTAGATAAAATGGAAGATAAAATATTAGAAATTCCTTCAGCCCATGAAATCATTCCTGGACGAGGTTCATGTTTAAACTGTTTCATTGTGATATCAAATGGTCCAACACCATGCCATACACCCAAATCATCACTTTCAGCAGGTGAATATCCTTTTCCTTTAATGGTTTTCAAGTGTAATATCACGGGAGCATTTGATTTTTTTGCGAAAGAAAAATATTCAATGAGTTCTTTAATATTGTGTCCATCGATTGGACCATAGTAGGAATATCCTAAACATCTAAAAACATTATTTCCATAAACAAATGTATGAAAGAAGTCTTTAATTCTTGTTCCATGATTTTTTAAAAATCGTGGAGTGATTCTTTTTAAACGCAAATATCCTTTCTTAATTCGTGTTTTGGTCATCATTCTAGCTAGTCTACCTACATTTTTAGAGATGGACATTTCATTATCATTTAGTACAATTATGACTTTTTGATGTTTTTGACTCCCTATATAATTTAATCCTTCAAAAGCAAGTCCATTTTGAATAGATCCATCCCCTATAATGGCAACCACTTC
>CANQVW010000136.1 GCA_947627395.1 uncultured Bacilli bacterium
CCGCAAGTATCCTATCTTATGGATTTGACCCTTATATTTCGAATGCAAGTCCATATCATGGAAGTGTCTTTGCTATTTTATCTTCTGTTTGTAAAATTGTAGCAGCAGGAGCAAGTTATGAAAAAATTCGTTTTACTTTCCAAGAATATTTTGAGCGATTAAATCAAGATGAAAAGAAATGGGGAAAACCAGTTTCTGCCCTTCTTGGTTCGATTTACGCCCAAAGAAAACTGAACCTACCATCCGTTGGTGGTAAAGATTCCATGAGTGGAACTTTTAAAGATTTACATGTTCCACCCACACTTGTTTCTTTTGCCATCACAACCATAGATACAGAGGATGTTATTAGTCCAGAGTTTAAGGAAGTTGGAAGTTATGTTTATTATTTACCATTAACAGATGATATCCATGGTTTACCAAATTTAGATGAAGCAAAACAACATTTTGATTTTATTCATCAACATATTGTAACAAAAGATATCATTTCTTGTTATGCTGTTGGTTTTGGTGGCGTTTGTGAAGCTCTTTCTAAAATGAGTTTTGGAAACTATATTGGTATTAAAGTAACAGAATCAATTCCATTCTTTTCTAAAGGATATGGAACATTTGTTTTCGAATCCAAAAAAGAACTTACAAATCCTTCCTTGATTTATTTAGGAAAAACCATTCCAAACCAAATTATCTTAGAAAAAGAACAGGTGATCTTTGATATTCATGATTTATTAGTTGCTAATATGAAGGATTATGATAAGGTTTATCCAGCTTATGGTACAAATGCATTTTCTTTTCCAACCATGAAGGTAAAAGAAGATCAAAATGAAAAAAACATCTTTGAATATCCATATGAAAGAGTAGAAGATGTAAAAGTCTATATTCCAGTCTTTCCAGGAACCAATTGTAGTATTGATACCAAAAGAGCCTTTATCGAAGCAGGAGCAAGTGTGGTTGTCGATACATTCTGTAATCAAACGGACAAAGATATTGAAGAATCCATCCATCGTATGGCGTCCTTCATTGATCAATCGCACATTTTAGTCTTTGCGGGAGGATTTTCTTCAGGGGATGAACCTGATGGAAGTGGTAAATTCATTGCCAATGTTATTCGAAATGAAAAAGTATACCAAAGTATAGAGCGTCTATTAAAACGTAAAGGTTTAATTTTAGGTATTTGCAATGGATTCCAAGCTCTTGTTAAATCAGGATTACTTCCTTATGGTGATATTCATCAATTAAAGGAAAATAGTCCTACATTGTTTAAAAATGATATCAATCGACATATCTCAAAAATAGCAACAACTGTAGTTGCATCAACTGCATCTCCATGGTTATCTTCATTTCATGTTGGGGAGATTCATCATATTCCAATTTCCCATGGAGAAGGAAAGTTTGTTATTGAGGAATCTTTTGCGAAAGAACTATTTAAGAATCACCAAGTTGCATTCCAATATGCTACGATAGATGGAACTGTTGAATCAACATCCAACATCAATCCAAATGGGTCTCATTATGCTATTGAAGGAATTATTTCTAAAGATGGATTAATTTTAGGTAAAATGGGACATAGTGAAAGAAAAGGTCAAAATTTATATAAAAATATTCCTGGAAATAAGGAACAAGATATTTTCAAGAATGCAGTAAATTATTTTAAAAAAGGGGTAAATAAAAAATGAAAAAGATGAATTTAATGTATGAAGGAAAAGCAAAGCAAGTCTATGCTACAGATCAAGAAAACATCATTATTGTTCACTATAAAGATGATGCTACAGCTTACAATGGAATTAAAAAAGCAAGTATTGAAAATAAAGGAATTTTAAATAATGAAATTACTACGATTTTATTTAAAAAACTTGCGGAAAAAGGAATTCCAACTCATTTCATTGAAAAAATCAATGATCGTGACCAAGTTTGTCATCTTGTTAAAATATTACCTTTAGAAGTAATTGTTCGTAATTTAATTGCTGGAAGTATGTCTAAACGTTTAGGAATTCCTGAAGGAACAAAACCTTCAAATGTCATTTTAGAGATTTGTTACAAAAATGATGAATTGGGAGATCCATTAATTAATGATCATCATGCAGTTGCATTAGGACTATGTACTTATGAAGAATTAGATGAAGTTTACAAAATGACTCGTCAAATTAATGAAATCTTAAAAGAAATATTCCAAAAAATCAATATTATTTTAGTTGATTTCAAGATTGAATTTGGAAAAACAGCAGATGGAAAAATTGTCCTTGCTGATGAAATTTCTCCAGATACAGCAAGATTATGGGATAAAGATACACTAACAAAGTTAGATAAGGATCGTTTCCGCCGTGATCTTGGTAAAGTTGAAGAAGCTTATGTTGAAATATTAAATCGCTTAAAATCATTATAAAAAGGAAGAAGAACATGCAAGATATTTTTGATCAGTTACACGAGGAGTGTGGCGTATTTGGAATCTATAACATTAAGGATGCCCCCACTTTAACATATCTAGGGTTGCATTCTTTGCAACATCGTGGACAAGAAGGATGTGGCATTGTTTGTAATGATCATGGAGAAATGTCGAGAATGAAAGGGCAAGGTTTAGTTACAGAAGTTTTCACATCGGAAAAATTGAATCAATTAAAAGGAAATTGTGCCATTGGTCATGTCCGTTATTCCACAACTGGTGGAAATGTGATTGAAAATGTTCAACCATTTTTATTCCATCATCACACGGGTGAATTTGCTTTAGCTCACAATGGTAATTTAGTGAATTCAAATGAATTAAGACTTTACTTAGAAAATCAAGGAAGTATTTTTCAATCTACTTCTGATTCGGAAATCTTAGCTCATTTAATGAAAAAGAATGCAGATAGTGATCATAGAATCAACAATATTATGGATGCATTAAATATGTTAGAAGGTGCATTTGCTTTTGTGATTCTTACAAAAGATAAATTATATGCTTGTCGTGATAAATATGGATTCCGTCCATTAGTGATTGGAAAAAAAGATCAAGGATATGTTGTTTCAAGTGAAACTTGTGGTCTTGATATTATTGGGGCAACGTATATTCGTGATGTTGAGCCTGGTGAAGTCGTATGTTTTTCTGAAGATGGATTTAAAACTTACCAATATTCTCAGTTTAAACATTACAAAATGTGTGCAATGGAATATATCTATTTTTCTAGACCAGATAGTAACCTTGAAGGATTAAATTGTCATAATTTTCGTCGCATGTCGGGAAAAATATTAGCCCAAGAATCTCCTGTTGATGCAGATATTGTAATTGGTGTTCCTGATTCTTCCTTATCTGCAGCGATGGGCTATGCTGATGAAAGTAAAATTCCTTATGAACTGGGATTAATTAAAAATAAATATGTTGGAAGAACTTTCATTCAACCCTCCCAAGAACTTCGTGAGCGTGGTGTATTGATGAAATTGAGTCCAATTCCATCTGTTGTTTCAGGAAAACGAATTGTTTTAATTGATGATTCCTTAGTTCGAGGAACAACAAGTAAAAGAATTGTACATATGTTAAAGGAAGCAGGAGCAAAAGAAGTTCATCTTCGTATTGCATCTCCGCAAATCATTAGCCCATGTTTTTATGGAGTAGATATGTCTACCTATGAAGAATTGATGAGTGCTTGTATGAGTTTAGAAGAAATGAA
>CANQVW010000137.1 GCA_947627395.1 uncultured Bacilli bacterium
ACATCATGGCGCCCACTAAATCTGTGTATTGGATTTTTTCATCATCGGTTTGTTTACTATCATTATAATCTTGAATGAATTGAATAATGTATTCTTTTCCTTCAAAACTTTTTGGATAAATATGAATAGAAGTTGGTTCCTGTAAATCTGCTTTTCCAAGTTTTCTTAACTCACCTTGATAAGTTACATTCATGTTGGATGGACCAAATACTGAACCATCAAGAACACTAGAGGTTGTATTTGCTTCTTGTTCTTTTAAGACCTCTGAATTGTTATTGGTTTCCATAATGTATTGAATTAATTCTTTTGTGTAACCAATTGCTCCACTAATGGATGCCACTTGAACATTCTTTTTAACGCGAACAATACCAACTACTTTTACTTCTAAGGATTTATCATTATCATGCATAACATTCTTTAGATATGTTTTATCTCCTTCGCCATTGTTAGCGGTTGACCATTGGCTTTTCCATAGATCTCCTTCCTTTTCATAAAAAGAACTATTTGGAACAATTCTATAGGTTAAACCTAGCAATTCATCATAGGACATTTTCCATGGTTTTGGTTGGTAATTTGTTGGATCTTGTAATAATTCTTTTAAATATTCAACATCTAATAAACCAAGGGCATATAAAACATAATCATTAATTTCATTATTTTCATCAATAACCAAAACAACTTCATCTTTACTTGTTGGCCATTTTCCTTTTACAACATCATATTGTGAATCTAACAATTCTTGATTGTCTAACAATTCTTGCCAAATCGAAATTTGTTGCATCATTAAACTCAGTTGTTGCCTAGAAGCTTCGGGAAATCCAATATCATTTGGGAACACATAAGGAATTAATTGCCTTACGGTTGTTTCCGAGGAAGTACTTGAGGTTACTTCTTGGAAGACATTTAATTGAGCATTGTAACTATATGAAATAGAAGATATATAAGGTTCTAATTCTTCTCTATGTTCTTCTAAATATGCACGGAAGGATTTTAAATCATTAGGTTTAATTCCTTTCATGAAACTTGTTAATAATTGCATCAAAATGTCATTACTGTGAACATTTCCATCATCGTGTGGTTTCTTGTTATCTGTTCCTGCAAGAGTATTCATGAATGCTGTTAAATCAACATTGGTATTTTCAATTGATAGAGGGTATGTGGAAAGGGTATCTTCTTCTATCTTATTGATGTAAGTTTGAAATCCACTCGATAAAGATAAAATCAGGGCAATGCCAATGATTCCAATACTTCCAGCAAAAGCAGTTAAAATGGTTCTGGCTTTTTTTGTAAACATGTTTCTTAAACTTAAAGATAAAGCTGTAAAGAAAGACATGGATGTTTTTTCTTTTTTATTTTTTCTTGGTGTATCAACAACAGGAGTTGAAGTTTTCTTTTCTTCTTGTTGATATGGATTACTATCATCGATGACTGTTCCATCCAATAATTTTACGATTCTTGTGGAATATTCTGTAGCAAGTTCTGGATTATGTGTAACCATAATGACTAAGCGACTTTCGGCAACTTTTTTCAAAATTTCCATGACTTGGATACTTGTTTCAGTGTCAAGGGCTCCTGTAGGCTCATCTGCTAGAATAATGTGTGGATTATTCACAAGTGCACGAGCAATGGCAACACGTTGCATTTGACCACCACTTAACTGATTGGGTTTTTTATTCACTTGATCTCCTAATCCTACTTCTTCAAGGGCTTCAATAGCTCTTTTGGTTCGTTCTGATTTAGAAACTCCTGATAAAGTCAATGCCAGTTCAACATTTCCTAATACAGTTTGATGAGGAATTAAATTATAACTTTGGAAAACAAATCCAATACTATGATTACGATATGAATCCCAATCACGATCATTATAAGCTTTTGTTGAGCGATTTTCAATGATTAAATCTCCAGATGTATATTGATCTAATCCACCAATGATATTTAAAAGAGTTGTTTTTCCACAACCAGATGGACCAAGAATAGAAACAAATTCACTTTGACGAAAGGAAAGACTCACTCCTTTTAAGGCATGAACAGTACTATCCCCTGAAATGTAATCTTTCGTAATGTTTTTTAATTCTAACATTTTTTTATCTCCTTTTCTATGGTTTCATAAAGTTTTTTCATTTTTTCAATTAACACATCAACATCTTCTGCACCCATCTTTTTGATAACATTTTCTGTGGAATACAAAATCATATTATAATTATCTTTTAATATATTTTTTGCTTTATCTGTTAGCTGAACATAAACATTTTTTAGATTGAACGTTGAATGAATTTTTTTAATCCATTCCTTTTTTTCAAGTCCCCGTAAAAATCGACTAAAAGATTGTGGCGACATCATCATCTTTTGGGCTAATTCTTTACATCCATAATATTTTTCTTCTTCTTGTTCTTTTTCCCAAAGAAAAATAAGTATGCGTAACTCTGTATAATTACATCCTTGAATGACGCAATCCTTTTTAACAATATTCGAAATGGTTCTAAAAATACCTAAAAGTTCTAATGTTTTAGATAATGGTTCGTTCATCTATAACATCTCCAATTCTTTACTTCATCTATTGTATTTTTTTGTTAACATAGTTAATTATACTTTACGCATTATTATATTACAAAATAAAAAAAATGTAAATTAAAGAACACTTAAATAGAATTGAAAACGTTTTTTATATTTTTTTATTATATAATAAAAAAACAAGTATAATACAAGTTTGTACTATACACGATTGTATTATACTTGTTTGTATAAATTCTTTATTTAAAAGAACTTAACGAACGATTTTAGATGTAAGCGTTGCTTCTAATGTTTGGTTTTGATCACTTACCGTAATATGATAAGATACGGTTGCACCAATTTTTCCTTCTTTCAACATTCCTGTTTCATCTAACAATTCAGGAGTTAGGCTTTTAAATGTAATGGTAACGTCATCTAATGAAGCCATTAAAACATCATATTCTGCTTGAACATATGTTAAAAAGGTGTGCCAATAGGAATGATTTCTTCTCATGGTCATTGGACAATCTTTACCACTAAAGTAATGATGCGATTTTACTCGACTTGGCGTTAAGTGTTGCTCCTCTAGTAAATGTGCAACTAACTTGGCTGTTTTATGCCATGTTAAAGAAAGATTTGAGCCTTTGTTGACCATGGTTTCAATGCCAATGGAATTTCTATTTCCACCAAAGTTTCCAATTCTTTTGTAGCTTGGGCTATACCAAGTAGCTCCCATCCAATAACGATGGTCTTTTTCTTCAATTAGAATGCCATCATCATTAATCATCTCTGTCGTAGGATAAACTCCTTCTTCAATTTCTGGAGCTAAAATTAAAGTTTTCTTTCCATCTAAATAATAGTAATGATCTTCACCAATGGTAATTTTAGGATCTTTCTTATCATATGGAAGTCCTGTATCTAATAAAGTAAAAAATCTTGTTCCATCTCCTGCATGATAAGCGACTTCATCATCTGGAATTTGATGATATATACCATCACTTCCTGAACTATAATGCCAAGAAGTTCCACCACCTCCATTGGATACATAAAGTGCATGTGCCTTTGATCCTGCTGTTTCAGCAGCGGACGCTGTATCATGAATGGTGATGTATTCTGTTGATGGTTTTAAAGTTCC
>CANQVW010000138.1 GCA_947627395.1 uncultured Bacilli bacterium
CAGCACTAACACCAGCCGCACCAATCATTGGGTTAATCTTTCCACCACTTAATTTGCACATTAATTTACCAATTAATACACCACCAGCTGTGGCAAAGCTAAAGGCAATAACACCTAATCCAAAGATCATGATGGTTTGTAAGGACAAGAAGGTTTCAGCAGATGCCGTTGCTCCAACACAAAGTCCTAAGATAATGGTAACTGTATATAAAATGGCATTGCTTGCTGTTTCAACAAGTTTTGGTACGACACCTGATTCTTTAATTAAGTTTCCAAGCATTAACATTCCAACTAAAGGTGCACAAGTTGGTATTAATAAAATAACAACAACGCTAACTAAAATTGGGAAAATGATTTTTTCTGTTTTAGTTACTGTACGTAATTGATCCATTTTAATCAAACGCTCTTTCTTTGTAGTTAATAAGCGAATGATTGGAGGTTGAATGAATGGTACTAAAGCCATGTAAGAATAAGCAGCAATGGAAATGGCTGGTAACAAATGTTCTGCCAATTTGGTGGTGGTTAGGATGGCTGTAGGTCCATCAGCTCCACCGATAATACCAATGGATGCGGCTTCTGCTCCATTGAATGGAAGAAGCAATGCACCAAGGAAAGTGATGAAAATACCAATTTGTGCTGCAGCTCCTAAAATCATACTCTTTGGATTGGAAATTAATGGTCCAAAATCTGTTGTTGCGCCAATGCCTAAGAAAATAAGGCATGGATAGATTTCAAATTTAACTCCATAATATAAAAATCCTAATAATCCGTGATAGGATGGATCAGCAAGTTCTTGAATTTTTAAATATTCACTTTCTGTTAATAGTTGTTTTGCAAATTCAAAATGTTTACCATTGGCTAGCATAGGATTTAAAATATCAATGAGCTTCGCCTGACCACTCAGCCCGAGTGTTGAAAATATCTCTTCGGCTTTTGCAAGACTAATTCCCGCAAGTTCAGCAAAACCTTTAGCATCATACATGACATTTGTGGATTTAACAAAGATGTCACTTCCTGGTAAGTTTACAAGCAAAACACCAAAAGCAATTGGAATTAATAAATAAGGTTCCGCATTTCTAAAGATTGCTAAATAAAGCAATAAAATTGCAATCGCAATCATAATGAGGTTTTTCCAGTTATCTCCTTGAAAAAACCCATAGATTCCTGTGGAGCGAGCAAAGTTTTCAATGATCTCCCATATCATCATAGAATATTACCCCACAATGACCAATACTTGTCCGTTGGTTACTGCTTGTCCTTTTTGAACTAAAATTTGTTTGATAACACCATCAGCAGTGGAAACAACTTCATTTTCTAGTTTCATTGCTTCTAAGATAGCAATGACTTGACCTTTAGAAACAGTAGTTCCTTCTTGAACTTTTACCTCTAGAATGGTTCCTGCCATTGGAGCTTTAACTTCAACACCTGCCCCATTTTGCATAGTAGGTGCTTTTTTTACTTCAATGGAACCTTCTTTTTCGGTTACACTTTCAATTTCAACTTCATAAACTTTACCATTGACTTTAACTTTATAGATTTTCATATTTTTTCTCCTTACCCAATTTGTTTTATTGATACAAGTCTTGCATCTTTTTCGTTTGTTTCTTCCACAAACATCGTTGTTGCAACTAAGGCAGCAACCATTATATCTTCATCTTTGATATCATCGATTGTCAACTTTTTCGTTTGTTGAACCACAGTAGATGTTGGTTTTTCTTCTTTATCTTTAAATTTAATCAGTGACATGAGCCATACAAATAAAATAATTAATATTAAAATTAAGAAAACCAATGCAATGGCAACAATGGAGAATAAAGCTCCTTCTCCAAATTTCATATCTTCATGAGATAAAAACATTTTTTTCACCTACCCTATATATAAATTTACTTCGATGATCTCATCTTTTTGATCTCTTTGTGTTAAGAACTTCACGGCTTTAGCTTCAAATAAGGCACAGGTTAATACATCTTCTTCACTTTTAACTAAGTCTTTATATTTCTCTTTTAATGCTAAAAACTGTGGTTCTATTTTATCTGCTGGTCGATAGGTGATGACTTCATCATCTCCTATGATTTTCTTCCTGATATTTTCATCAACTGGTGCTGGACTTTTTCCATAGAATCCATGTAAGTATTCTTTGATTTCTTTTGGTACCATTTTATATCTTTCTCCACTTATGACATTCATTACTGCTTGCGTTCCTACCATTTGGGATAATGGGGTAACGAGTGGTGGATATCCTAATTCTTTTCTTACTCTTGGTACTTCATTTAATACTTCTTCATATTTATCCATCGCATTTTGTTGTTTTAATTGATTCATTAAATTGGATAACATTCCTCCAGGTACTTGATACTTTAAAATGTTGGGATTTTTAATCAGTGCCTTTGGATTAAGTAAGCCATTGGCTAAGTATTTATCTTTTACCTTGGTTAACTTTTCTGCTGCTTTATTTAGCATTTCAACATTTAGTTTAGGATCATATTTAGTTCCCTGTAAGGCATATTGGAAAGATTCTGTACAAGGTTGACTGGTTCCTCCTGATAATGGACTTAAAGCACAATCAATGATATCAACTCCTGCTTCTATAGCTCTTTTATAAGCCATTTCCGCAATCCCTCCTGTACAGTGTCCATGAAGTTCAATTGGTAGACGGGTTGATGCTTTTAATTTAGATACTAGTTCATAGGCATCTTCTGGTAAGATAACTCCTGCCATATCTTTGATACATAAGGAATCTGCTCCCATCTTTTCTACTTCTTTGGCAAGATTTACATAATAATCTACGGTATGGACTGGACTTGTTGTATAACTTAATGCAATTTGACAATGTCCATGATATTTCTTTGTAGCATCCACTGCACTCTTTAAATTACGTATGTCATTTAAGGCATCAAATACTCTAATAATATCTATTCCATTTTCAATGGATTTTTGTACAAACTTTTCAACAACATCATCTGCATAATGTTTATATCCTAAAATGTTTTGTCCACGAAATAACATTTGTAATTTGGTGTTCTTACATTTCTTTTTGATCATTCTTAGTCTTTCCCATGGGTCTTCATTTAAAAAACTAATACATGCATCAAATGTCGCTCCTCCCCATACTTCTAGGGCATAATATCCTGCTTTGTCTAATTCCTCTAATGCACAACACACTTCTTCTGTTGTCATTCGTGTTGCAAATAAGGATTGATGTCCATCTCTTAAGGCTGTTTCAACAATCTTTACTCCCATTTTATTTTCTCCTTTGTCTTCTTATGTTTTAAAAATATCATGGATTATTTTACCATAATCTACCCTTTTTATCAAGCATTTTCATTGACTTTGTCCAATGCAAGAAAAAGATTTTTAAATTTACCTCTCAATTCATTAAACAAATATTTCCTAGTAAAAAAGCCAGTTCAATGAACTGACTTTCTTTATTCTAATTCAAATGCTCCTGTATATAATTGATAATACTCACCTTTTTCTTCTAAAAGTTTTTCATGAGAACCGCGCTCAATGATTCGTCCATGATCAAGTACCATAATGACATTAGAGTTACGAATGGTAGATAAACGATGGGCAATGACAAATTACAAATGTTA
>CANQVW010000139.1 GCA_947627395.1 uncultured Bacilli bacterium
CATGACACCTTTATCCAGTTATGCGTTTCTTGTTTTTAACTTGTTTAGTGCTCCTTGTTTTGGTGCTATCGGTGCCATGTATCGAGAGCTAGGAAGTAAAAAAAGATTAATGATTGCAGTTCTCTTTCAAACAGGACTCGCATGGTGTTTAGCTAGTCTCATTTTTGGAATAGGAACTTTAATCAAGGTGATTTTTTAATGAATTTTGTTGATGCAATATTACTTTTTATCATTATCATTATATTAGGTCTCATTTTTTACTTTGGAATTTTAAAAAACAATGCATCTCCTTGTAAAAAGTGTTCATCAAGGAATCATTGTACAAAACAAAATGAAAATCATGGCTCTTTTTCTAATCCTCGCAACCAAAGTTGCTGCGACCATAGTTGTAACAATAAAGACGACAATTAAAATAATCATTCTTACTAAAAAATCGTATAAAAATATTTTATTTAGACAAACTATTAAATAAGAAAGATAGGAAAGAAAGGTAAAACCATGATAAAAAAATATATACCACCAATAGTTACAACATTTGTAGGTATTTTTGCTTGCATTTATCGTATTCTTCATTATGAAATTCATTTACCAGATCTCCTTATTATGCTATCTTATTTCCCTTTAATATGGATGGTTCATTTTATAAAAGCATTTCATATTTCTTTTGTACTAGAAATTGTTTATGATATATTTTTAATCCTTTCCATTTCATTTGGAAGTATTATGAAATTTTATGACCAAATATCATGGTGGGATATTTTATGCCATACTTATTGGGGATATATTGGTTGCTATTTTGGAGTCATTTTACTTTGTAAATTTAAATATCATCAAATGACATTCTTTTTATTCATCGCTTTATGTTTTTTAATATCCATGGCGTGTGCATCCATTTGGGAATGTTTTGAATTTACATGCGATCGTATTTTTTCCTTAAATGTTCAACATTGGCAAGACACGGGTGTTTATGACACAATGTATGATATTTTATGTAACTTTGGTGGAGCACTCTTGTTTACCATTCATTTTTGGATAGATCATCTGTTCTTTCATGGTACAGTTATAGAAAAAATAAAAAAAGAATTATTACCGCTGAGTTTAAAAGAGGAGTAGGAGATTCATCATGAAAAGATATGATGTTTTATTATTTGATGTTGATGATACTTTATTAGATTTTAGTCAATCAGAAAAAATAGCTGTGAAAAAAGTAATGGAACATTATCATATCCCTCCAAGTGAAGAAAATTGTAGATTATATCATCAAATTAATGCTTCTTATTGGAAACTTTTTGAACAAAATAAAATTGAAAAACCTAAATTACTTTTAAAAAGGTTTGAGGATTTTTTTATTCAATTAGGGAAAAAAGATATTTGTCCCCAAGAAATCAATCAACTCTATTTTAGTTATTTAAAAGAATTATCCATTCTATTACCGGGAGCCTTAGAACTTGTGAAAAAAGCATGTCAAATGTATCCATTATATGTTGTAACAAATGGAACAACAATCATCCAAGAAAGAAGGATGGAATTATCTCCATTAAAGAATTATTTCAAAAAAATTTATATTTCTGAACAAATTGGCGTTCAAAAACCAGAAAAAGCTTTTTTTGATTACGTATTTCAAGATTTAAACATTACCAATCCCAAACGAGTATTATTGTTAGGAGATAGCCCTACTTCAGATATATTGGGAGGAATTCGAGCAGGAATAGATACTTGTTGGTATAATCCTCATTATCAAAATGCAACCCTTCCCTCTACTTATGAAATTCATGAATTGTCAGAATTTGAAAAAATAATAGAATATTAAAGTGAAAAGGTCAATTGAAAAATTGATCTTTTTTTTGCATTCTCTTTTTTTTATTTTTTCGACAACTCCTCCATGCTATACTATTACGAATTAAAAAAGAAATATAAAAAGAACGTTGTTAAAAATAATGGGTTAGAAATAAAAAAATATCAAAAGGAGTGAATAAAAAAACAATGAAAAACATAAAATTATCTAGTCTATTGAAATTTCTTTTTTATCTTTTTGTCTATACGTTGATGGTCTTATCCATTCTATTACTTTGTTTTGTTATCGTGTCTAAAAAGAATCAGGAAAAGGATGTTTCTATTTTTGGGTATCAAGTTCGCGTGGTCATTTCCGAATCTATGGATCATTCGACTATGTCTCAAGAAGAAATTTCTAAAATTCCAACAGGAAACATTCCTTCACTTCCTTTAAAAAGCATGATTTTCATTCAAACCATAGATGAAAAACATCCAAATGAGTGGTATGAATCTTTAAAAGTAGGAGATGTAATAACATTTAAATATGTTTACATGAAACAAGAAACCATTACCCATCGACTAATAGACAAAAAAAAGGTAGAGGATGGATTTATTTTAACTTTTGCGGGAGACAATCAATCTATTCAAGGAGAAGTAGCAAAACAAATCATTGATACACGAGAAACAGATAGTCCAAATTATGTAATTGGAAAGGTAGTGTATAAGAATGTATTCTTAGGAAAACTTTTTTACCTGTTCAATCAACCCATTGGCATTGGATGTATCTTAATTCTTCCATCCATTATCATTATCATTTTAGAAATTATGAAAATAATGAATGCTTTTCATGATATCAAAAAGAATCAACAAGAAGATGAAATTAATTTGTTAAAAAAGAGAATAGAGACTTTACAGAAAGGAGGAGAAAAATGAAAACAAAAAAAATTATTATCACATCTTGCCTTATGATTTTTTCATGTCTTATGATTATCTGTGCAAGCACGTTTGCCTTATTTACTGAAAAAATATCTATGACTCAACATCTGCAAGCTGGTCATTTAACAGTATCTTTAGAACGTGAAAAACTTATTACAAAAAAACTTCAAGAAGATGGCACATTAAAAGAAGAAACCAATACAGATCGAATTGATTTTTCCAAGGGTACAGATGAAAATCTATTTGGAATAAAGGATGCTGACCGAGTTGTTCCAGGCTGTCAATATAATGCAAGTTTAAAACTAAATAATTTAGGAGATGTAGCTATTCAATATTACATTGAAATCGTCATTCAAAAAGGAAATGAAACAGAATTTTTGAATCAATTACAATTTACCTATGTAGATACAAAAACACAAACAACAAAAACAAGCATATTATCGAATGGATTACAAATTGGAAGTAAAGAAGAAGGATTAGGGCAAATTTTAAAAAATGAAAGTGCTGAGTTTCAAGTTCAAATAGAATTCGTCAATCAAGAAGGAGAGAATAACGAGGCAATGAATCAAGAAGTGGAATTTGATTTGATTGTTCATGCGGTACAAATAAGTAATTAAAATGATTTGAAACAGGAGGAATAAATGAAAAAAACAAAAAGAATATGGATAAGTTCTATATTCATGATTATACTTTGTTTCAGTGT
>CANQVW010000140.1 GCA_947627395.1 uncultured Bacilli bacterium
CTTTATTTTTCCCATTCTTCATCTGTATATTGATAACTCAAATAACGGATTCCCCCAAACTCAATCAGTGGGAGATAGGGTGTTTCAATTTTAATTTTGTTGGATAGTAAAATGCCTTTCGATCTTGTTGTTAAAGGAATACTGGTAAACGTCTTTAAATAGGCTGTTTCAAATGCACTTAAAATGGTCAAACGAACAGAATGTTCTACCTTATCTATCGTATATTTTCCACTGGTTAATTCAATGTACCAATCATAAAATGATAAAGTAACTTCTTCATCATCGATGAAAACTGTAAATCCTTCTTTTGTGGTATCTAGTCCATATTCATAAGTAAGATATGGATGAGCATATACTTGTAAGAATTTCCAAGGATCATTTGTCATACCCCCTAAAGTAGAGAAAAATATTTCAAATTCTCCTAGGAATGCACATTGATAACGATCTGATGTTTCTATGATTTTCAGTTCGATTTTTCCTTCTAAAGATGTGTTCTTCGTTGCTTCAGTGAGTGCATTTTGAATCCAGGCAACTTGTTTTTCTGATTCCTCTATTTGAGGAGGTAATACTTCTAGTTCAATTTTTTGTTCTTCTTCATAATGTCCTAAAACATTCGAATGAATTTCTTCCTCATAGGCTTCTTGAAATAATTTTCTTGCTTGATCGATGTCATATCCTGATGGGTTGCTCTCTTGATAAACATCTTCTAAAACCTTTTTTCCTTCTTGAGTATTTCTATAGATTTCAGAGGTCTTTAAATCTGTCATATATAAAGAATTGAGTAAAGTAATGGTAGGAATATATTTTGGGGTGGTCTCATTTGCATATTGTTTTCGATCGATGGCCCAAGAGATAGCTTCACGAAACTTTACATTTGCAAGAATGGTTTTATTAATAGAAGAGGATAATCTTTCTTGTCTTTCTTTTAGTTTATTATAGTCACTATTTAAGGATATCTTATCGATATAATCTGTTGGATAAACCAGTAAATGTTCCTCTTGGGGATTGTTTCTGATTTCTTCTTCATCGACGGGAATCAAATCAATATCTCCTTGTAAGAAAGCAAGATGTATTGAGGCAGAATCTAAGATGTTTATACAAATTCGTGTGGTTTGAAATTGATTTTTATGAAACTCTATTCCATTCGTTTGATGATGATATCCATACCACATTTCATTCTTTTCTAAAATAAGTGTATTATCTTGATTGGATGAAATCTTATAGGGACCATAGGATAGATACGTTTCCTTTGATGTTCCATAAGTAGACACTATTTCATCATTTTCTTTCATTTTACATGTTTCATATAGTTCAGGATGAACAAGCCAATTATAACGAAGTAAATATTTGAAATCAAATTCATCTATCTCTCTTCCACAAATTATCGTAATTTCATATTCACCTGTTTTGAGTAAACCAATTTCACTAACGTCCATTTTAGGAAAATGGTAGGAAGCATAAACATGAGTATAGATAGACCCTTCTGATAAAAAGGTTTCATATAGTTCTTTAGGAGTTGCGCCATATCCATAGCTTTCAGAAATCAATAAATGGGTAGTATCATCTGTAATGGGATAATAGGTTTCATCCCCAATCCCAAAACAAGCAGATTCAGATACGAAAAGTTCTTTAGGTTGTTCATTGGTTTTTAAAACATATTCTTGAAGGGAAAGAAAAGTATCTTCACCTTGTCTTAAATAATCAGTAACACGAGAAATAATGAGTGGAAACTCTTTGTTTTTATAGTCATTATAGTTTGTGAATGAAAGAAGTTCATACATGGAAGATAAATAGGTAGTTGCATTGATTGGACTTCCATCTTCCCATTTCGCATCAGGATTTAACTTGATTTGATAGGCATAAGAATGTGTTGCATCTTGGGGGATTTCATATTGACCTTGATAATTTATAGTAACATCCTCTGGCATATTAGAAGCCATTTCAGGTACAAGTTCATATTGATTCATATCTTGTGTTAAAACTAAATCATATAATCCCATTTCGGTATATTGAGTTAAGGTATGGTCTTCATTGATAAAACATGAAATCCATGGTTTCAAGTTTTCAAATCTGTAAGTATTATAAGTATATTCCTTAGGTTGTTCTTCCTTTTTACATGCACTCAAAGATAAAATGATACTAAATATGCATATGAGAATTGTCAACTTTTTCATGATGTATTCTCTCCTTTTTCTATTAAAAAACCTTTAATCTATATGAAATTATACTACTAGTCAGTAGAGGTGTCAATCTTTTATACGTCTTAAAGGGTTTAAAAGAAGAAAAGAATCCTATCGTTTCTTTTTTATTTTACATCTTTATCTTGCATTTTTTTTCAAGAACTTATATAATATTACCATCTAAAATGAAATGAAGGTGGATTTATGAAAATTGTTTTATCAGGAATTAAACCTACAGGAATTCCTACCTTAGGAAACTATTTAGGAGCTTTAAAGAATTTTGTGAAACTACAGAATGAAATGAAAGAGGATGAGTTTTTCATTTTTGTTGCTGACTTGCATGCTTTAACTGTTCCTCAAGATCCTAAAGAATTAAGAAGTCATATTCGTAATCTTTGTGCTTTATATTTAGCTGTTGGATTAAATCCAGAAAACTTAACCCTTTTTATTCAATCAGAAGTGAAAGAGCATGTGGAACTTGGCTATTTGATGCAATCTCTTGTCTACATGGGAGAACTTGAGAGAATGACACAATATAAAGATAAGAAGCAAAAACAAGTAGAAGGAGTCAGTAGTGCATTATTCACTTACCCTGCATTGATGGCGGCCGATATTTTGTTATATGATGCGACCTATGTTCCTGTAGGACGTGATCAAATGCAACACTTAGAACTTGCAAGGACATTAGCTGAGCGTTTCAATCATCGTTTTGGAGATACTTTCATAGTTCCTCAAGGAATTGAACCCAAACAAGGAACAAAAATCACTGACTTACAGAATCCAACAAAGAAAATGGATAAGTCCGCAGAAAATGATAAAGGGTGTATTTATCTTTTAGAAGATTTAAATAAAATCAAAAAGAAAATCAAATCTGCGGTGACAGATTTAGATGGATGTATTCGATTTGATAAAGAAAATAAACCAGGAATATCCAATTTAATGACGATTTATGCAGCCATGAGTGGAATGGAAATCAAAGAGATTGAAAGCAAATATCAAGGCTGTGGGTACAAAGAGTTTAAAGAAGATGTAGCTAACATCGTGGTTCAAGAAATAGAAGGAATACAAAAGAAATATCAAGAATGGATTCACTCCCCTCAATTAGATGAACTTTTAGACCAAGGAAGAGAAAAAGCACAACATGTTGCTTGTAAGAAAATGGAAGTCATTCGTCAAAAAATGGGATATGGAAGATAAGAAAA
>CANQVW010000141.1 GCA_947627395.1 uncultured Bacilli bacterium
TTATAAAATACGATGCATCTACTCATCACAATCAATTAACTATTCCCTGTGATTATATAATTCATGGAGCAAGTAATCAGCTATCCTAAAAGTATTAATTTCAGGAAAAAACAATTATGCCTATAATATTTCTAATCCAGAATCTATTATAACAATAAAAGAAATGGCAGAAATATTATCTAATGTTTCTAAAGTTAAATTAATATATGAAGTTGCAAGTGAAAACGAAAAGAAAAGTTTTAATCCAATGAGTAATTCATCTCTTGAAAATACTCATTTAAAAGAATTACATTGGACTGGTTGTTTTAATGCAAGAAAAGGATTTAAACATACCGTTAGTATATTAAAGGAAAGTTTATAATACTCATTTAATATTTCTTTTTTTAGGTAATAGCATAATGATGAATAATTTATGCTATTCTTTTTTATACCTAATTCTAAATAATCACTTATTATTTCTTTCCATTTGCTTGTTGTTTTCATTCTAAAAAAAGACATCTATATTTCAAGATGTCTTATCTTACACGCTTACTTTCAAGCTAATAAAATTTTTTTTAAATTTCCATTGATAACTTGGACAATAAAAGATAGATTGTACATTTATTAATTAGTTTTTCTCCCAAATATCCATCACTTTCCTAACAATTTTCCTTCTCAGTATAACCACTACTACGCAGAGAATCAAAATAAAAACATATCGAAATATGGTGTTATGGTACAACCCAAGACCAATAAAACCAAGCAAAAGGAAGCCCCCAGTAAGTCCAAGCAAAATTCGTAGATCATAGATTTTCACTTTTCCAATATATTTTTTGCACAAAATTCGCATTATAATATAGTGTGCGATATCATATATTACATAACAAACGAGTGTTGTATACCCTGCGGCAATATAGCCGTATTTGTCGATAAAAATCCAGTTCAAAAAAATATTCAGCACTGCGCCTACTGCACTAGCTAACATAATATATCCTGTTTTTTCATAGTAGAAAGCAAATTTTGCAAACATATCATATAAATACATGAAATATACACTCATTGCCACTGGTGGAATTACCCAAATAGCCTCATAGTACTGTTGTGGAGCAAAAATACGAATGATTTCTGGTGCAAACAAAATTAGTAAAATATTAGCCACTGCAATAAGTGTCATTGAAGTATATGCGATTGCAGAAATGTCTGAAGTTTGTTTATTTTTAATTTTTTGATACATCCATGGTGAAATAGTTTGACCGAGAGCATTGTTCAACAAAATCATAATCATGGAAGTTGTATAAGCAAGGCTATATATTCCGGCTTCTGCTTCTCCTACCATGCGACTAATCATAATTCTGTCTGCGCTGCTTAACACAATTTGTGATAAATAGTGAGGAATAAGTGGAAGATTAAATAAAACTGCATACTTCCAAAATCTTGCTGAGAAGAATTTTTTTCCTCGCACCATCTGCGATATAAACAAGCCAGAATAAATAATCAATTCTACGAGAGCCAAACCTAATATGCGTGCGGTCACTTTGTCCTCAGCGTGAAGAACAAAAACGATTCCAACAACAGGACTAACGATTGAAACGAGCATTGTTATTACGAAAAGTTTGACATAACTTAACTTTACATGCTGCTCTGATGCCCAAAAGCTAAATACGGAAGATGCCCAAATCATGACAAGCATTGCAAGCATTTGGACTGTTGTTAATGAAAAAACATTATTCCAAAAATTTCGAAAAAGCAAATAAATTATTGTCCAAAATAATGTCAATGAAAGAGTCAGTCCTTGTAGGGCGGAAGAAAATACGTTTCTTTCCTTGTCAAATTTTACTAGACCTTGTGCATAAACTCCTGCAGAAAGGTTCATAGAAACCAGGATTCTTATGATGTTAAGCCATGAATTAAATACACTAAAATTACCATATTCTGATGGACTTAACAAGCGAGTAAATATTGGTGTTGTTATGGTGGATATCCCTTTTTGCAAAAACGAACAAAAAAGAAACCAAAAAGATGCTTTAATTTGAATAGGAAGGTTTCGATAGCGTTCAAATAGATTTTTTATCATTTATTATTTCCTCCAAATTCTACGTATTTAAAAATCTTTCTAGACACCACATTTGCCACTTTTGATAACCAGTGAATTTATTCACACGAATATCATTGCGGAAATTTTGTCTATTGAGATCATGCCAAGTCTTGAAATATTCGTCTACTGAGCATGGCATCGGAACTTTATTTGGCACAGAAATCTCTGGATATTTTTTTGTAAAAAGCCCAAGAATAAGGTATTTTGGCTCACAATGACGTACCCTATGTAAATCTAGAGGTGCAGCCATTTTAAGTTTTGCGTAAGGATTAATATACAGCATCTGCGTCGCGCTAAGAGCGTTAAAATATAAGCTAGAGCTTTCTACTGCGAACACATTATTCATAAATTTAAGGAAATCAATTTTTTCACCTTACGATATTTTTCAAATAAATATCCCATATCGGCTGGTTCGTTTAACACGATTTTAGGATTGCTAAACGTGTATCTTTTTACAAACTCATCCAAAATTCCAATCTTTTGCGAGAAACTGATCCATGCCACCAAAAATAAGGTTGCTACTCTTCTCTACTACCGTCATTCCAACACCATTTGATTTTTGTTTTCAAAGCTGCTTCAAGAATCTGTGGCTCGATTAAATGAATGGGCGCACACTTTGCTCTCATTACCGTATTAACATTTTTTTACTACATGACAATCAATATCTGCACAATGGAGTTTTAAACCATAATATTCAACATAATATTTGGCGCGTGCAAGCTCTTCACTTTAAAAATTCCCACCAAAAAAACGAAATGTATAAGCGTCTGCTCCACGCATGTAAGATGCTAAGATTGTAGAATCCATTCCTCCATTTAACATTATGCCTAGTTTTTTACCTGTAATTCTGTCAAATATTTTCTGTATCACTGAATCAAATTTTAAAGGTGTTTTTACTAAATTTTTCTTATCTTCAGGAACTAGCTTGATGTTTGCGTGCTTCGTGCCTTCACAAAATCCATATTATCTTTTTCTATATAACGAAATGCTAAATAGGAGCTCATGCAAAAATTTTTATCCACCGCTATTTTTAATTCTCTTTATTTCTTGTGCTTATTAATGCTTGATTGATTTTTGTTGACGAAATTCCCTTTGTGTAGGGAAAATAAATTATTTTAATTCCTGCTTCTGCAAATTTTTTTTCATATTCCTTCCATTTTTCGGTAGCGTACCAATCGTCACCGACAAACAAAATAGTTGCTCCAAGTTTTTTACAAGCGGTAAGCTTATCCATGTCATATTGAGGCACAGCTGCATCTACGTATTTGCAACTGCGTACAATTTCAATTCTATC
>CANQVW010000142.1 GCA_947627395.1 uncultured Bacilli bacterium
TACATTATTAAAATTCATTAAAAAAAGATCCCCAAAATCAATGGGGATTTTTTTCGCATAACAGTGTTAAACTCAGGATATAAAGAAAATTTTATATGATATTCTGCAAAAATTTTTTGCATAGGAAAAATAATAGAAAACAATTAGAATTATATGCAATAAATGGTTTATTTAATAAATAAATAAATAAATAAACTTTATTATAAAAGGTTATTTTCTTATTCATTTCGCTTTGTGTTTCAAGAAAATAACCTTTTTATGAATTGATATGGAAATAATTACACCTTAAAAAAAGCAAAAAAATGTTGAAAAAGTTATCTCTTAATGTTATAATATCATAGGATAAAGTGAAAACGTTATACAAGGAGGAGTTATGAAAAAAGTTTTGTTTTTTGCGTTTTTATTTGTAGCGTTATTTGCCTTTACAGGATGTGACAAAGAAAATCCAAATGAAAATGAAAAAGATCCGGAAACTGGAACATTAGATAATTTTGATGCGCAAGCTTTTGAAAAAAACTTAAAAGTCGATAGTTTTGGTGAGGATTATGAACTTCCAACAACGGTTGAAGGTATTGATAATAGTGTTGTTACGTGGATTTCATCAAATCCAACAATAGTTTCTGATGAAGGAAAAGTTATTGAACAATTTAGAAATAAACTAATAAAATTTGTGATGGTTTATACTGTTACAGTTGGCTCTGAGAGTGTGTCAAATTCTGTTGAATTTATGATTTACCCATTTTCATTAGATAAAGTTGCTGAAGATTTTCTTGTTCAATTTGGAAGTAGAATTACAAGTGATTTAGATATTAAAACATCTTATTATAATTTATATGTTATTGAATGGAACAGTACCAATAAAGAAGCATTCGATAATAATGGAACTTATATGAATCCATCAGATGATACGAAAACAACTATCGAATATACTGTTGCTACTGAAGATGGTAAATATGAAAAATCATATGAAAAAGAAATCGTTGTTTCTAGTATTTCTGTTCAAAAGAAAATTAATGAAGCTTATTTATGGTTAACACAAGAAGCCATGACAGAATTATACCTAACTTCTAAAATTAGTTTACCAACAAAATATGAAAAATATAATATTCCAATTGAATGGGAATCCACAGCTCCAGATGTAATTTCTCCAAGTGGTGTTGTTACACAATATGTTTTTGAGCGTTATGTGACTTTAATTGGAAAATTATCTTTAGAAGATGGAGTTAAAGAAAGTAAATTTGAATGCATTGTTGCCCCATTAGATACAAGCAAAATGAGTGAAAAAGAAATATTAGAAAATTTCTTATCCGCAATTGCTGTTAAAACTTATAAAGGTATTCAATTTGGTACATATGCAAATATTAATCAATCCTATGGATTCATTAATTTCTATCAAAATGTTGAATCTGAAATTACTGAAATGTTAATTCCTGAAGGACTTAAAAATAGAACAGGAATTAAAAGAGAAGTAAAATTGGTTGTTGTTCATGATACAGGTAATCCTCAAAATGGCTCAACCGCTTATGCAAATGCAAAATATTGCCAAAATGGTTGCAGTGACTCATCAACTGGCTGGCATTATACGGTTGGTAATGATGGAATCTTCCAAACAGTTCCTGATGATGAAGTCGCATATCATGCAAATGGTGAAGCCTATACAGAATTTGAATATCAACCTACAGGTATTCCAGCAACTGCAAAAAAACCTTCAATTTATGTGAAAGATAATTATGTTTACATCAATCAAACCAAAACAAATATAAAAGTTCCGAAAGAAGATGTATCTTTTGCATCTGATGGTATTTTATATGATATTATTGATGGTGAATATTGGATTTCTAAATTCTGGTGGTGCAGTGGACATGGATACAATGCTAATTTAGGTGGTAATGCCAATGGTATTGGTATTGAAAGTGCTGTTAATCCTGGAAGTGATTATGCAACTACATGTAGAAAATTAGCTAAATTAGTTGCTGAATTATTAATTAAACATAATTTAGGTATTAATCGTGTTGTTCAACATAATACAATGAGTGGAAAAGATTGTCCAATGGCCATTCGCCATGAAAACTTCTGGTATTCGTTAAAAGATATGGTTTCATTAGAAAAGTTTGCAAAAGAAAATTTAAGTGATTATCAGTTCGCATGGACATCCAATTCAACAATCATGGATAATACAGGTCAAATTGCTTTAGATTTACAAGGCAATAAGAGTGTAAGTTATAGTGTCGATGTAACAAAAGCTGGCAATAGCGTTGGTCATTATGACTTTACAACTGAATTAAAGTAACATTAAAAAGCTATAGGGGCAACCTTATAGCTTTTTTTCTTTTACATCTTGAAAAAATCGTGAAAAAGTAGTAAAATATACCCGATAATTTCGACGGAGGTAATGAAATGAAAAATTTAAAAGGTGCATGTATCTTTGGACAATCTGGGGGCCCTACATCAGTTATTAATGCAAGTGCAGCAGGTGTTTTTTTAGAAGCCCTAGAACAAGATGCAATTACAGAAATTTATGGTGCAGAACATGGAATTAGAGGTATTCTTGATGAAAAGTTTTTTGATATTAGAAAAGAAGATGTGAAAGAACTTGAATTCTTAAAAAATACTCCATCTTCCGCATTAGGATCAGTAAGATATAAATTAAAACCAGTAGAAGTAGATGATACAGATTATAAACGTCTTCTTGAAGTATTTAAAAAATATAACATTCGCTATTTCTTTTATAATGGTGGAAATGATTCAATGGATACTTGTAATAAAGTAAGTAAATACTTGCAATCTGTAGGCTACGAATGTAATGTTATTGGTGTTCCTAAAACAATTGATAACGACTTAGCAACAACAGATCATTGTCCAGGATATGGATCAGCTGCAAGATATGTAGCAACAACGATGATGGAACTTTATAAAGATATGACAGTATATGATACTGGCTTAATTTGTGTTGTTGAAATCATGGGAAGAAATGCAGGATGGTTAACAGCAGCAAGCGAACTTGCTAATATTCATGGATGTGGACCTGATTTAATTTATCTTCCTGAATTACCATTCGACGTCGACCAATTTGTTGAAGATGTTAAAAAAGTTGCTGAAAAAAAGAATAATCAAGTGTTGATTGCTGTTTCTGAAGGTATTCATGATAAGAATGGTAAGTATATTTCTGAATTATTCTCAGATGCTGCTCGTGACTCATTTGGACATGCACAACTTGGTGGCCTTGCTTCTGTTCTAGCAAATTTATTAAAAGATAAAATGGGTGTTAAAGTTCGTCCAATTGAATTTAGTCTAATGCAAAGATGTGGTGCACATGTTGGTTCAGGTAGAGATATCGAAGAAGCATTTATGGCTGGGCGCATGG
>CANQVW010000143.1 GCA_947627395.1 uncultured Bacilli bacterium
ACCCGCGATCTCCAGTGTGACAGACTGGCATGTTAACCACTACACCACGAGACCATTACCACAATGCTTACTTATTATATCACTTTTTTTAACTCATGTCAAGAAGAATTATTAAAATGTGTTAATTTTTTTGTAATTTATGTGGTTTTATATTTTTTCGTTCGTATCTTTCTGTTCTTCTTTCTTTGATTTCTTGGACTTCTTTTCATAAAATGAGGAGAAACCAGCTAGAAAAGCACCTAATGCTAAAAAGAAAACACCAACAATCCAACTAAATGGACTTGCCTCTAAAACTTGTTCATTATATTCTTGTATAACAGCATATATGATAGAGAATGGCGATGCTAATAACAAACCTAAAATAGCAAAGTAAACTGTTTTAGGAAATTTTTTCATTAACCATGCAATGGCTTTCGATATAAAAATCATTCCTAAAATTGCACCAATAGCAAAGAATAAAACAATTAAAAAGCTATTCAAAAATCCAGAAAATTCAAAATGAACCACATCTGCAATTAATATATTAATCTGTTCCATTAAAAATGTATAATATCCAAATGCCATTAAAACTAATGATCCACTCACTCCTGGAATAACCATGGCTCCACTACAAATCAATCCAAAAACAAATACAAGAATCATGGTACCTACATGCACATTTTGTTGATGTCCATCATTTCCTTGTAAGAAAGGTAAACCGACTAAAACAAGGACAGCAATCAAAAAAGCAAGAATCTCTTTTATCGTGATTTTTTTCATTCCACCTGCTTCTATAAAAATACCAGGAATAGAACCTATAATCAAACCAACAAAAAACAAAGAGGTTGGAACTGGAAATAATTCTAATAATTTTACGATTGTTAATGCACCAAGTACAAGTCCAACGACAATTCCTAAGAATAATCCCCATGCTTTTTGAATGACTTGAATTGGATGATTAAAGAAATTTCCTAAAGCATAAATGAATTTATCGTATACTTTTAAAATCACTGCCATACTTCCACCACTAAATCCTGGAATGATATTCGCAATTCCTATGGCAATTCCTTTTAAAAAGTCGAATATTTTTTCTTTCATAAAACACCTATTTCACAAATCCATAAATCATTGCAAATAAGCCAACAGCTAAACAATAATACCCAAACCAACTTAGTTTTCCTTTTTTAATTACTTTAAGTAAAATAACAAATGAAAAATAAGTCGTTATCATGGCAATAATAAAACTGATTCCATAAAGAGGTAACATATTCGACGTCACACTTAGTTCTGAAATATGAGTCAGTTCTAAAACTGTTGCTCCTAAAACTGCAGGGATAAACAAAATAAATGCGTAATCAGCTGCCGTTTCCTTTTCTATTTTGCGAGTAAATGCACCGCATAAACAAGAACCACTTCTAGAAATTCCAGGGAAAATTCCAAGACATTGACTACATCCAATGACAAGGGCATCAACATAAGTCAAATTTTCTTTAACTCTTGTTCCTTGAATTCTTGATAAAAACCATAATAAAATTCCATTAATCATTAATAAGATACCAACAGCCCAAAGAGTTGAGGAAACTTTATCAATAATATCTTTAAACAATAACGTAAAAATAACAACTGGAATTGTGGATAGAACGATCATCCATCCATATTTAAACTCTAATTTATATTCTTCTTCTCTTTTAAATAAATAAATGAAAAATCCTTTGATGAGTTTCCATAATTTTTTTCTTAAAAAGAAAAGAATGGCGAATAAACTTGCTAAATGAAGAAAAATTTCAAAAGCAAGAGAGTCATCTTGGATTTTAAATAAATTTTCAACAATAATCAAATGTGCACTAGAAGAGATTGGAAGCACCTCCGCAATTCCTTGGACTAGGCCCAATACAATATATTTTAATACCTCAATCATTCATTTCATCCTTTCAACAGTGAATATTATATCATATCTTGCTTAAGAATGCAATTTCAATTCAAAATTCTTTCTATAGATTATGAATAAAAAATAATTTTTATGTCTTTTAAAATAAAAAGAGGCATTGTAATATTTATTACAAAAATCCTCTTCTTATCTCTTTTTATACAAAAGAAAATTTTATTTACTTTAGTTGCATACCAGGAGTTGTTGATTAAAATAAAACGGATTGTATTACAACTAAAATAAAATCAAGAAAAACAAAAATACATAAAAATGGAATCACCCACTTTATGAAAAAACTTTGATGATATTTTTTGATCTTTCGGTTTATTCTCGGATTGATGATTTTGATCATTAAAATGGATAACATCATATATCCAATAAAAGAAAACAACCATCTTCCTTCAACTGGTAATAAATTCTTCCAATCATTGATTTTGAAAAACAATCGAAGAAGAATTGAAGAAATATATTGGAATAAAGTGAATATACATCCTCCAACAAATGCAATATTATAGATTTCATGATCATCATCTTTAAATATTATGAAAATTAAATCTGATGCAAATCCATAGTATAGAAGAAAGGGTAAATGTAAAAAATTTGAACATATAAAAGTTTTAAATAGAACGAATAAAATAATTCTTTCAAAAATCCATCCCAATGTTCCATAAAAAAGGAAATAAATCGCACATCTTTCCCATACTTTTTTTCTTTGATTCATATTCATAGTATTTGTGTTTCAATCAAACACTATTCGATGAATTTATTTATTTTATGGGAAAAAATGGATCTTTTTCTAAACGATCAAATGCTTCTTTTAAAATTGGAATAGGGACAATTAATGCCATACGAACATATCCTTCACCATATTTTCCAAAAATAGAACCTGATAAAAATAACAATTGATATTTCTTTAAGAACACATCACAAAATTCTTTTGATGTTAAACCTGTTTTTGTTATATTAATGAATAAGTAAATGCTTCCACTAGGTTTAAGAACACTTAAGTAAGGTATCTTTTGTATTCTTTCATAGGTATACATCGCACGCTCATAAAATGTCTCTCGAATTTGGTGTTGGAATTCTTTTCTGTGTTGTAATGCGTGTAATGCTGCACGTTGAGAAATGGATGGTGCACTATAAATACAACTTTCATTAACTCGATTCATGGCATCAATGATACTTGGATTTGCGATACAATACCCGATTCTAAAACCTGACATGCAATAATCTTTAGATAAACTTCTTAAAACAACCAAACGATCTCTTATTCCAGGAACAGAAAAGATGGTTTTAAAGGGTTGTTCAAAGGTATATATGGTATATATATCATCAGCAATAATTAATAAATCATATTCTATTGCAATTCTTGCAATCATTTGTAAAGTAGCCTCATCATATACCGCTCC
>CANQVW010000144.1 GCA_947627395.1 uncultured Bacilli bacterium
GCTTCATTTATGGAAAAACTTACACTACTTGGGTAGATGCTATGGAAGGTCAAGCTTCAGCATTAAAAGAGAACCTAGTTAATAACTATGGTGGATCTAACTAAGATAGGCAAAAAGGTCTGGATTTTTCCAGATCTTTTTTTGCGTCTTAAACTTTTTTTAATATCAATATAAAAAGTGATAATATATTGAGTTTTCAGGCAAAATATGGTACAATAATTATTAGTTAAAGGGTAAAAATATGAATGAAGAAAAAATAACAAATAGTAAGGTATATGTCTTCTTTGATTGGCTTTGGAGATTATTGGTGTTAAATGTTCTTACTTTAATAACATCTCTCGGCATCATTACATTTTTTCCTGCTATTGTTGCTTGTTTTAAATCGATTAAAGATAATAAAGAAAATTACAATACTAAAATCATTGTTCCTTATTTTAAGAATTTTGCTTCAGTATTTAAAGAAACTGTTGGCATTGGAATTGTGATTTTAATTATGTTTGGAATTAGTCTTTATGCCTATTTATGGTATGATGGTGTTGTTGGTCAAACAGCACAAAATGAATATGAAGGAGATTCGGTATGGTTTACCATATCTTTAATTTCTGTCTTTGCTATGATGGGATTCGGTTTGGTAATTTCCATGGCCGTTCTTCAACTCCCAATGGTCACTACCTATTTTAGAACTCGATTTTTAGATAAAATTAGATTTTCATTTTTTATGGCATTTAAATTTATTGCCCCAACTTTATTAGAACTCGTTATATTGGTCGTTGATTTGGTGGTTTTATTTGTTCCTGTTGTCATGCCACTATGGGTCTTTTTTGGTATTAGTTTTCCATTATATTTAATTTATGTTGTATCGAAAAGACCTTATTATTACTTGTCCAACAATCAAGATGAAGAAATTGAGGATGATACTCATCTATTAGATCAAACTGAAGTAAGAGAAAATTATGAAGATGATAAAAAAACAAAAAGAGGAGGAAAAAAATGAAATTAGGAATTGATTGTATTGATCAACACTTAGATTATTTTAAAGGAAAGAGAGTTGGATTAATTACCAATCCTACTGGAATGAATTCAGATCACATTTCCACAATCGATGTTTTAAAAGATAAAGTGAACTTAGTATGTCTATTTTCCCCTGAACATGGGGTTCGTGGACATATGCAAGCAGGTGTACGTTTTGATTCATATATCGATGAAGAAACAGGAATTATTGTTTATAGTTTGTATACAAAAGATAAAAGACCAACAAAAGAAATGTTAGATACCATTGATGTATTATGCATTGATATTCAAGATGCAGGGTCAAGATTTTATACCTATATTTACACCATGGCTTATGCTATGATGGCATGCAAAGAACACAGTAAAGAATTTGTTGTATTTGATCGACCTAATCCAGTGAATGGAGTGGATGTTGAAGGAAATATTTTAGATATTGAATATCGCTCTTTTGTTGGATATTATCCAATTGTACAACGTCATGGAATGACCATGGGTGAACTTGCGAAAATGTTTAATGAAGAATTTGAAATTGGATGTCAATTGTATGTTGTTCCAATGGAAGGATGGAATAGAAATCAGTATTATGATGAAACAGGTTTATTATGGGCAATGCCTTCTCCTAATCTTCCTACCATTACAACTGCTATTTTATACAATGCAACTTGTATCTTTGAAGGAACCAATGTAAGTGAAGGAAGAGGTACAACGGCTCCGTTTGAATATATTGGTGCACCTTACATTTCTCCTAAAGACTTAGAAAAAGCTTTGAATCAGTTATGTTTACCTGGTGTATACTTTCGTAGACAATATTTCACACCAACATTTTCAAAACACGAAAAAGAAGTTTGTGGGGGAGTTCAAGTTCATGTAATCGATCGTGAAAGTTTTTTACCTGTTCATACAGGATGGGCCATGCTTGAGGTCATTCGTACAATGTATCCAAATGATTTTAAAGTTCTTCCACCTTATAAAGAAGGAAATCATTGTATGCTTCAATTTAATACAGGATGTAATTATATTATGGAACATCAATACACTTTAGAAGAACAATTTCATATCTTAGATTCCGATACACAAAAATTTAAGGAAACAAGAAAAAAATATTTAATTTATTAAGGAAATGAATGTATGAAAAAGATTCAAGAAATGACGTTAAAAGAAAAGCTTGGACAGTTAATTATCGCTGGGTTTGATGGATATGAATATGATGAACATCTTCGCCGTTTAATTGAAGATTATAAAGTAGCTAATATTATTTTATTTACAAGAAATATCCAGTCTTTAAAACAACTGATTACGTTAAACAAAAAATTATATGAAGAAATTATCAAAAATACTGAAACAATTCCTTTTATTTCTATTGATCAAGAAGGAGGAATGGTAACAAGAATTATGGATGGTGCAACTTTTTGGCCTGGAAATATGACGCTTTGTGCAACAGGAAATAGTAATCATGCTTATGTTGTTGGAAAAGGCATGGGAGAAGAATTAACCCATTTAGGCATTAATATGAACTTAGCCCCATCTTTAGATGTCAACAACAATCCAATGAATCCAGTCATTGGTGTAAGAAGTTATTCTGATCAACCTGAAGTAGTTGCTGAATATGGATGTAACTATATTAAAGGATTACAAGAACAAGGTGTCATTGCAACCGCAAAACATTTTCCAGGACATGGAGATACAAATGTGGATAGTCATTTAGGACTACCTACCATTGCTCATGATATGGATCGATTAAACCAAATTGAACTGTTGCCATTCAAAAAAGCCATTGATGCAGGAGTTGACGCCATTATGAGCGCTCATATTGTTTTTGAAAAGATTGAAAAAAATGGTCTTCCAGCAACTCTTTCATATCAAATTCTAACGGATTTGCTTCGCAATACCTATCATTATCAAGGTTTAATTGTGAGCGATTGTATGCAAATGAAAGCAATAGATGTAAAATATACGAGTGAAAAAGGAACGGATATATTTTCAATATACGGGTCTTTTTTCACCCGAACACAAAATTTATAAGGAGAACTATTATGGGCAAAAAAATA
>CANQVW010000145.1 GCA_947627395.1 uncultured Bacilli bacterium
TTGCTTCGTCACTTCTTTTATATAAAAATTGGGTAAAGATGATTTCATCGACATCTTGTTCTATTTCATGAATCATTGGCTCTTTATCTTTGTTTGAGGAAATCGCAACAACTAAATGAGTGGGATGTTGGTTTAAAGATTTTATAAATTCATGAAGGCGATGAATCCCATTTGGATTGTGTGCTCCATCTAATAAAATACATGGCTTTGTCCTGATCTTTTCTAATCTTCCTGGCCAAAAAGTATTCTTTAATCCTCGATAAATAGAATCCTTGCTAAGAGAATAGGTTTGCTTTAAAACATTACAAGCTTCAAGAACAATCGAAGCATTTTCTGCTTGATGTTTTCCCAACATATTTAAGGATACTTGTTGATACTCATGATAGTTAAATACAGTTTTCTCAATATCTGCTTGAATGATTTTGATATTCTCTTTCTTTACATAATAACATTTAGAATGTTGATTCATGCAAGTTTGTTGGATTAAACCATGAATTCTTTCATCATAGAGGGTAACAAGAGGGATCCCCTCTTTCACAATCCCAAGTTTATTGCTTGCAATTTCTTCAATGGTATTTCCTAATATGTTCATATGGTCAAAATCAACATTCGATATAATGCTTAATATGGGGGTAATCAGGTTTGTTGAATCGAGCAAGCCACCAATACCAACTTCAATGATGGCAATGTCTGGTTTTGTTTTTTCAAAATATAAGAAACACATTAAAGTAACAAATTCAAAAAAACTTGGTTTTTCAATGTTTTTCTCTTCTAACAATGGATATTGCATTAGAATTTGATTACTAATTGATAGTATTTCTTCATCTTTGATGAACTGTCCATCAAATGTAATTCGCTCATTAAAACATTCAATATAAGGAGAGGTAAATGTTCCAACTTTATATCCTGCTTCTTTTAGAATTGATTTTAAGTAACTGACAACAGAACCTTTTCCATTCGTTCCTGCGACATGAATTGATTTAAATGATTTTTCAGGATGATGGAAAATTTCACACAACATCTTCATGTGTTCTAAACTTTTTGTTCCTGTTCTGTGTTGTGATTCAATAAAAGAAATACATTCCTTAATTTCTTCAAATTTCATTGATGAGGCTTCCTTATTCATCTAACAATAATTTTTCTATTTCTTGTAATCTTGCTTGATAAGTTTTTAATTTCTTTTGTTCTTCTTCAATTTTATTTTGTGGAGCTTTTGCGATAAAATTAGGGTTTTGTAACATTTTTTCACAACGATTGACTTCTTGAATCATTTTTTCTTTTTCTTGCATTAATTTCTTTTGTTCTTCTTCTAGATCGACAAGTGTAGCTAATGGAATAATGACTTTCACATCATTTAATACATTAATGATGGACTTTTCTGTATCTAGAGATTTTGTTACAAAAGTGATGTTGTTATAATGAATAAATTTCTTTAAATATTCTTTATTTTGATCTAAGAAATCTAAAATCTTTTGCGATTGACTTTGTAAAATTACATCGATTGGTTTACTGATAGGAACATTTTTTAATGCTCTTGTATTACGTACGGATGTAATAATATCGTAAATGATTTCAATTTGTTTTGATTCTTCATATTGATATTGTTGAATTACTGTAGGCCACTTGCTTACTGTAATACTTCCTTCATGAAACATTTGATAAATATCTTCAGTTACAAACGGAATAAATGGATGAAGTAATTTCAAGATGGATGTTAAAACATGACTTAATACGGCACATGTATTGATGGCTTTTTCTTTAGTGGCATTCAAAAAATCTACTTTAGTCATTTCTAAATACCAGGAGGCAAAATCATCCCAAGTAAAATTATAAATTGTTTTTGCAACTTCACCAAATTCATATTTTTCAAAATTTTTATCTACATCAGTAATTACTTCATTTAATCTTGTTAATATCCATCGATCAGCAATGGATAATAGATTTTGTTTAATATCTTCTCCTTGATAATCATAGTTATCAAATTGTAAACCAATGTAACGAGAAATATTCCAAATTTTATTGATATAATTCCATGTGGAAGCTAACTTTTCATCAGAATAACGAATATCTTGTCCTGGAGCACCTGTTGTTGTTAAAAAGTAACGAACAGAATCAACACCATATTGTTTGAAACATTCCATGATGTCAACACCATTTCCTAATGATTTACTTACTTTTCTTCCTAATTCATCACGAATAATACCATGAATTAAAACATCTTTAAATGGTCTTTGATTGGTTAGATATTTCGATTGGAAAATCATTCTAGCTACCCAGAAAAAAATAATGTCATAGCCTGTAACTAAGGTATCTCCAGGGAAAAATCTTTCTAAATCTTCCGTTTTTTCTGGCCAACCTAAGGTAGAGAATGGCCATAAGGCACTAGAAAACCATGTATCTAAGGCATCTTCATCTCTTACCCATCCTTCTTCTTTCGGTGGATTAATGCCAACATATATTTCTTCTTTACCATTAATGGTTTTATACCATGCTGGGATTTGATGTCCCCACCATAATTGACGACTAATGCACCAATCTTGAATGTTATTCATCCATTGTAGTAGGGTGTTTTCAAATCTTTGAGGGTAGAAATGAACTTTGTTTTCACTGTTTTGTAATTCAATAACGGCATCGGCTAATGGTTTCATTTTCACAAACCATTGTTTAGAAAGTCTCGGTAGAACAAGTACTTAAAGCTCAGAATGACCTACTGAGTGAATCATTTTTTCTATTTTTGGACAATATCCTAATTCTTGTAAATCTTTAACTAATTCTTTTCGACATTCAAAACGATCCATTCCTTGATATTTTCCTGCCATTTCATTCATATGACCATCTTCTGTCATACATAATGGGTGTCCTAAATGATGTCTCATTCCAACTTCAAAGTCATTTGGATCATGGGCAGGTGTTACTTTCACAACGCCAGTTCCAAATTCCATGTCAACATAACTATCACTAATAACAGGTATAATTGTTTTTGTTCCTGGAATATAAACATTTTTACCAATATATTTTTGATATCTTTTATCATCAGGATGAACCATTAAAG
>CANQVW010000146.1 GCA_947627395.1 uncultured Bacilli bacterium
ATACATGTATAATTATACACTCATTTCGACTAAAAGTCAAGTATTATGTATAAAAAAGCGATAAATCTATGTAAATCTATAGTTTTATCGCTTAAATATTGGTTTTTTATACGTGTATAATTTTTATAGGAATTTTAGGTTATATTTTAAAAAGATGTAATTTTCATCCACTTAGCACTTCTTCCCTTACCAAGAGGTTTAATTAGTTTTTCATCTCTTAATCTTTTTAAAGCTCTATTAATGGTTGATTCACTAACATATGGATGAACTAATCTAATATCATCTTTAGTAAAAATATTACCTTTAAAGGAACTGATAGTATTTTCTATATTATCAGACTTATTGATGTTTGAATCAATTTCATATGCTTTTAGGATCTCATCTGTTTTCTGCCAACATCTTAAAATTAAATCAAGCATAAAGCGAATAAATGTTAAAATTTGAGGAATTCCTTCAGCCCAATTAAAACTTGCATCTAAAATACGTTCCTCTACTGTTTCTTTTTCATTGTAAATCATTTCAAAGAAACTAACATATCTAAAGGCATGAACTTCAGATTTTAATAACAGTAAATAAAGCATTAGATAAGCAATGGTTTTATTGTTAGATGTAAAAGGTTGTAAATTATAAATATCAATAAAATAATTTAAGGACATAAAAATAGGTTCAACAAAGCCTCTAGATTCCTCAACCATTTGATTATATTTATCTAATTCATTTCTTTTACTATATTTTCCTGAATAACCCAATTTCTTTTCTTCATCAAATTTAATATATTGATTTTGATAAATATAATTAATCAAGTTTAATTGATTGTTTGATTGAATTAAATAATTTTCCCCTTTTAATTGAATATCTGTTAATATTTCTTTTAAGTTAAATAAAATATTTTCTTCCCTATTTTTTGCAATTGATTTTTTTGAAATAATCAAATGAAGTCTTGCATCGGTAATATCTAGCTTTAAAAGTTTACCTAGATAATACGTATCTTTTTCAATTGTTTGTTCAACAATTCTTTCTATATCTGGGGAAGCTATTTTAGAATAAATATCATTTTTACCAATGTATTTATAAATTTGCATTAATGTTGCAATGACATCGTTTGGAATAATAAAACGATTAATATTTTCCATGCAACTCATTATTTTTACCTCCTAAATGACTTTTAGAAGGCTTTTAGAAAAGGCGAATGAAGAAATCCTCATGTTTTTAAAATTAATCTTCTCTAAAAGCCATTTTACATGCCTTTTTTTATAGTAAATCAGCATTATTTTTCAAAATAACAATTTTAAGAGCCTTTCCAATTGTTGAAGCGGTGGCTTTCTTTCCCAGACTTGGTGTTGTATTTTTAAGTGATGTGAACTCAACACTGACATATCCTTTATCTCCAAATACATATGCTGGAAGATCCATCGTCAAATTATCTTTGTGAATGATATTTGCACTAATGACATAATTAGGATTTGATTTCGTCATTGGAATACATAATTTACCAACATTGCTTCGTTTACTCTTTGTAATTTCTTCAACTTTAAAGCGTTTTAATAAATTTTTCTGTTGAAGTAGGGCTAAAACAATATCTTTTGGACATGCATAAAAACCTGCTATAACTTCATCATTTGGACGACTTGCCAATTCAATAGCTTTTACTCCAAAGGACGCTGGTGCATAAATACTAATTTCTGATGAATCATATCGATTAATATAACCTTCTTTAGTGATGACAACGACTTCCATTGAACTACCTGTTGCTATATCAACTGAAACTAATTCATCATCTTCTCTAATTTTAGTTGCTTGTAATGCATTTGAATAACGAGTTGCTTTTAATTCTCGAATGTGTGTACGTTTAATTAATCCTTTTTTCGTTGTAAATAGCAAATATTTTTCTTCTTCAAAATCTTGAATAGGAACACTAAAAATAATTTTTTCGTCTGCTGTAATGTTTGCAAGAGTACTAACATTATATCCTAAATCTTTATGTCTTGTATCTGGAATTTTAGATACAGGTAAATATACATAATTACCTTTGTTTGTAAAAAGTAATAGAGTCGCTAAAGTTGTTGAAGCATATTCAGCAACAACAATATCATCTTCTTTTAATTTCCTTTCTTCTTCTGTTTTATAGAATTTAGATAAAATCTTTTTAATATATCCATCTCTAGTTAAGATTAAGTAAACATCTTCTTTTACAATTAGACTTGTTACTTCAACATTTAATTCATCTACTTGATGAACTATTTCTGTTTTTCTTGGAGTTGATAAAGCTTTTTTCGTTGCTATTAATTCCTTTTTAATGACATTTAATAAAGAAGTCTCATTTGATAAAATATCTTCCAATTGATTGATTAAATCTCTTAGTTCATCTTGTTCTTTACGTAATGCAAAGATATCTGTGTTCGTTAAACGATATAATTGTAACATAACAATTGCTTCAGCTTGTTCTTCAGAAAAACTATAATTGCTTATCAAGTTTTCTTTTGCATCTTTTTTATTGGCAGATTCACGAATGGTTTTAATAACAGCATCTAGAATTGAAACCATTGCAATTAATCCTTCAACAATATGTAATCTTTTCTTTGCGGATAAAAGCTCAAAGTTACTGCGATTGGTAATGACATCTCTCTGATGAGCAATATAACAATCTAACATATCTAGTAATCCCATTAATTGAGGTCGTTTGTTATTAATTGCAACCATATTAAAGGTATAATTAATTTGTAAATCCGTAGATTTAAAGAAAAAGTCGCGAATAAATTCTGGATTTACATCTTTCTTTAAATCGACGACAATACGTAATCCTTGTCTATCTGTTTCATCTCGAATATCAATAATTCCGTCGATATTTTTTGCAACATAGACTTCACTCATTCTTTTAACAAGTAATGATTTAATAACATCGTATGGAATTTCAGTAATAACGAGTTGATTAATTTTGTCTCCTTCAACAATTTCAGTACGAGATTTTAAGATAATCTTTCCTC
>CANQVW010000147.1 GCA_947627395.1 uncultured Bacilli bacterium
TCATATCCTTTAGCCATAGCTTCAACATCAAATGCATCTGCTCTTCTTGAAAAGAATCCCGCATAATAAAAGATAGGACGATGAACTTTAAACCAACCAATACGCAATGCCATAATGACATAAGCTGTTGCATGAGCTTTAGGAAACATGTATTTAATTAATTTGCAAGATGCAATGTACCACTTAGGAACTCCATAGGAAAGCATTTTTGTTTCATTTTCTTTAGAAACTCCTTTTCCTTTACGAACACTTTCCATAATAGCAAATGCATCTACTGCAGGAACATTTTTACTAACCAAATAAACCATAATATCATCACGACATCCAATGAGTTCATCAAAAGGAATTTTAGGAAAACCTTCTTTTTTACCCAGCATAAAATCTCTAGCATTTCCATTCCAAACATCTGTACCATGACTTAACCCAGATATCTTTAGTAAGGCATCTACGGTTTTAGGACGTATGTCAGTTAACATATCTTTTGTTAAAGAAGTTCCAAATTCAGGAAGTCCAGTTGTTCCAATGGTTTGATGAAACGTTTGTTCAGGGGTAAGATGTAAACTTTCCAATCCACTGAATAGTTTAAATACTTCATGATCTGTTAATGGAATATCTTCAACAGTGGAGAAAGGAAATTCATCAGGATAGGTTTCAACGTAATTCATTAAATGACGAATCATGGTTGGATCATCATGTCCTAAAATATCTAATTTCAATAAATTATGTTCAAATTTATGATATTCATAGTGGGTTGTACGCCATTTTGCTGTTGTATCATCTGCCGGATATTGAATAGGAACAATATCAGAATATTCAATTTCTTTTGGAACAACAACAATACCACCTGGATGTTGACCTGTGGATCGTTTTACACCTTGAACTTTTTTTACCATTTGTTCAATTTCTGTTGCTCTTGCGGTTAATCCTTTTCTTTCAAAATATCCTTTTACATATCCATAAGCTGTCTTCTCAGCGATTGCCACAATCGTACCAGCACGAAAAGCACGATCTTCACCAAAGATAGTTCGACAAAATTCATGGGCTTGTGTTTGAAAATCTCCAGAAAAGTTTAAATCAATATCAGGAGTTTTTTCGCCCTTAAATCCTAAGAAAGTTTCAAATGGAATATCAACACCATTTTGTTGCAACTTTGCTCCACACACAGGACAAGTTTGAGTTGGTAAATCATATCCTGTTCCAACACTTTGTAAATGGGCATTTAATTTAAATTGATTTTTATCCAATGGATATTTCTTTTGTTCTTCTTCCGTTAATTTAATTGCTGTAAAATGACAGGATGGACAAAAATAATGAGGTGGAAGGGCATTTACTTCCGTAATTCCCATCATGTTTGCAACAAGACTAGAGCCAACAGAACCACGACTTCCAACGACGTAACCAGCATCTTTGGAATATTTTACCAGTAAATAAGAAATATAATAAATTGGAGCAAATTTATTATCAATAATACTCTTTAATTCTTTTTCTAAACGATCTTGAATATATGGATGAAGATGTTCGCCATACAAATCATGAGCTTTTTGGTAAACCATTTTTTTCGTTTCTTCAACGATTGATGGAATTCCACGATCACTTAAGAAATCATCTTGTGGTGCAAATAATTTTTTAGGGAACAATTCATATTCTTCAATGAGATTAGAAATTTTAATGGTATTTGTAATGATATATTCATAAGCTTGTTGATAATCTAAAAAGCTAAATTCTTGGAATAATTCTTCTGTATTCATAAAGTGAAAGGAAGGAACATGTTTTAATTCAGCTAATTCATGACGACCTCCACCAATCATTGGGGCAGCAATATAAATTTCGCGATATTTCTTATCCTCTTTTGTTAAATGATGAACATCACCTGTAACAACCACCAACTTTCCTTCTTCTTTGGCTGCTTTAATAATTTTTAAAATGGTAGAGCGAATATTTTCCCTCATGAGTTCTCTTTCATTCTCATTGTCATCTTCAATTAAAACTTCATATAAACTAGGTGGTTGAATTTCAATGTAATCATAAAATTTAATTTCTTCTTTTAATTCTTCATAGCTTTTATAATATGCCGTGGAAAAGACACTACCATTAACACATCCACTTCCTAATAATAATCCTTCACGATGTTCATTTAGATATTTTTTTAATATTCTTGGATTTTTATAGAAATGAGTTGTATGAGAATCAGAAATAATTTTATATAAATTTTTCTTTCCAACTGGATTCATTGAAAGAATAGAAAGGTGCGTTGGATGAGCTAGTTTATAAGCTTCTTCTTCATGTATTAGAGAATTGATTTCATGATAATTTGTAATATGACTATCCAGTAAATCATTTAACATTTTTATGAATACTTCAGCAGTTGCTTTTGCGTCATAAATCGCTCTATGATGTTGAACAAGTATAACACTGAAAAACTTAGCCATTGCTGCTAAATTATATCTTTTTAGCTTATCTCCATATTTTACTCTTAATAATTGATAGGTATCAATGGTTGGATATGGATGTTCATATAAATTCAAACGCTTTAAATTTGCATAAATATGGGAATTATCAAAACTTGCATTATGAGCAACCAAAATACAACCCTCAAAAAAAGCTTTGAATCTAGGAAGTATTTCTTCAATACTTGGTGCATTTCTTACATCATCATTGGTAATACTTGTTAATTCAGTAATAAATGCAGATATTTCATGTTTAGGTTTAACGTATTCACTAAATTCATCAATGATCATTCCATGTCTTACTTTACATGCGGCAATTTCAATGATTTCATTATAATTGCTAGATAGTCCAGTCGTTTCAAGGTCATAAACAACATAAGTAGCATCAGCCAAATCAATATCTTCATCAGTAAATGCAATTTGGAATGTTTTTTCATCCACTAAGGCACCTTCAACACCAAATATAGGTTTAATTCCTGCCTTTTTACAAGCATCATAAAAATCAGGTAAGCCATGAATATTATAATGATCTG
>CANQVW010000148.1 GCA_947627395.1 uncultured Bacilli bacterium
CAGCGCCTCCTGCCCCTGCGATAATGACTTTATATCCATTTTGTCTTGCACTTTTCGCAAACTCATACATTTTATCAGGAGTACGGTGTGCACTGATGACTTCCATTTCATATGGAACATTAAGTTGCTTGAATATTGTTTCTGCTTCTTTCATTACCTCATAATCACTAATAGAACCCATAATTACTTTTACTTTTGCCATACTTTCCTCCTTAAAAGCAAAAAAACATTAGTATTTTCCTAATGTTTTGCGTCATTAAAAACCCTCACAAAATGAGTTGTGTTTCTTCTATTTTTCTTCATGAAATGTTGTTGTTTCATTTGGCTCTCCTTCTCGTAAGCAAGAAAACCAAAAATAGACTCAAAGTTTGAATCTAGTTTTGCTCTTGTAGTCCTACAATTTACGGTTGTAGGGTAGAAACTTGCTTACCAATTAAAGCTATTATACAAGATACATTCATATTTTATCATATTTTGTTAGGATACTCAAACCTTTTTTATATAAAACGTTTTACAATCTTTTTTTAATTGATGAATTTTTCCTCATCATCTAGAACTGATTTTGCCTCTAAATAGACCTTTTTAAAAGCAGTAGATATTGGATATTTTGTTTTTATTTCTTCTTTATTGACCCAAATCATTTTATTCACTGCTTGTTTATCTGAAATATAGACTAAATAACAATTCATCTTCCATATTTTATGTGTAAATACATGTTTAATCAAGGGTAAAGGAATGATCTTTTCAATAGATAGTTTCATTTCAATACAAAAAGAATGAATATCATCGAGGGTCATTTTCTTTGAAAAATGAATAAATTCATATAAACCACGTAGGAGTGTGCTATCTTCTTTTTTATTTAGAAGAAATTCATCATCAGAAGAATAAAAAACTAAAACCGTTATTTCTTCTTCTTGTTTTTTTACCTTTTTATTTATGATTGGATAGTTTTCCATATCTTGATATAAATATCCTAAACAAGTTTGATGTAATGGGCAAATGAAACATTTTGGATGTTTTGGTATACAAATGGTAGCACCTAAATCCATCAAAGCTTGATTAAAAGCGCCACTTTCTTTTGGCATCACTTCTTCTAATTGTTGTTTTCTTTTCTTTTTGACTTCTTCTAAAGAAATATCTTCGTGGCTTCTTAAAAATCTTGCACAAATTCTTAAAACATTTCCATCCACTGCTGCATAAGGTAAATCAAAAGCAATTGATAAAATAGCTCCAGCAGTGTAAGATCCAATTCCAGGTAACTTTATTAATTCTTCATACATTTTAGGAAAAACTCCATGGTAGATTTGTACCATTTGAATTGCCGCTTTTTGCATATTTTTAACACGACTATAATACCCTAGTCCTTCCCATAGTTTTAATAATTCATCTTCATCCACCTCTGACAAAGCAAAAACATTGGGTAAACGCTCAATAAAACGCTCATAGAAAGGGATTACTGTTTCAACACGAGTTTGTTGGAGCATGATTTCAGAAACCCAAATAGCGTAAGGATCTTTTGTCTTTCTCCATGGTAAATCTCTTTGTTCTTTAAAAAACCAAGGAAGTAAAAGCGGTGCAAGTTCATTCATAAGATTTTTTTTCATTTTCTTTTGCTCTTTGAATCAATTTATAATAAATGGGAAACATGTTTCTTTCAGTAACATATTGTTCTATTTTATCAATTGGAATCCATAAAACACCTGTATTTTCATCTTCACAAATTTGCAGTTCTTCTTGTTCATTTGCCATGAAAAGATAACTGACATTTAAATGTAAATGACTACTAACATAGGTATCCTTTTTCATATGACCCCAAACAGGTAAAACTTCTAAAGATGCAAATTTTTTTGATAAGGGAACAACTTCTTTAATTCCTGTTTCTTCTTTTGCTTCTTTGATAGCAACCTCTAACAATTGAGGATTTCCATCTGCATGTCCACCAGTCCAAGACCAACTTTTATAAATTCGATGAAACACCATTAAGATTTTTGTTTTATCTTGATTAAAGATCATCGATGAACTTGTAAAGTGAGCAAAAGAAACATCACGGGTAAGTATTTTTTCTTGATGAAGTTTGATTAGTTCTAACATCATTTCTTGATCTTTTTGTTCTTCTAAACTTTTAGGAATATAATCCATAATTTCTTGATAGATAGAATTCATGAGAAGTTCCTCCTAAGCAATGGGATTAATTTCTTTTAAATGCTCATAAAAAGTCATTTCATTCTTTAAAATGACATTTCCATTTTCATCTAAAGATTTTATTCCAAAAAAATCATTGTGAAAAATGCGATTGTTATAACTTAGCTTCGTCATCAATTGAACAGCTCTTGTTTCAATATCATTCATATCACATAAATCATCAGAATATAATATTTTATTCAAATTTGTAAAATAAACATGATTGGTTAGGAAAATATCATAGGCACGAGAATATAAAATACTTTCTTCACTAGAAAAGATAGAATGTCCAAAATACATATTTTCATAATATTTTATTCCTAATAAATCAAATAAAGTTGGAACAATATCTGCCGTATAACAAAATTTTGTGATTTCCTGATGTGTCATTCCAGGAACATACATCATCAAAGGAACACGAAATAAATTTGTATAATTTGAATCATTTACATCATAGATTTCTTTTACATAATTACTCAATCCTTGATAATAAGCATTGTGATCACCAAATACAACAATAATGGTATGATCAAGTAAATCTTTCTCTTCTAAATAGTTCCAAATTTTTCCAATTGCAGCGTCAAATTCCATTGCTGCAGCAGCATAATTTCTAAAAATGCGAGCATTCTCACTATTTTTTCCTTTGTCTGTTGGTTCAGTGAATCCATATTGATCTAAACGTTGATAATACTTTTCTAAATTTTTTCGATGCATATATTGTCCATGCATCGTAATACTTGTAATATAGGTATAAAATCTTTGGTCTGT
>CANQVW010000149.1 GCA_947627395.1 uncultured Bacilli bacterium
CACAACCAATGTCCGCAATTTTTAAGGCAGGAGAATCATTCACACCATCCCCAGTCATCGCAACAACATTATGATGTTTTTGCCATGCTGAAACAATCCTTACCTTATCAGCGGGGGCAACACGAGCATAAACACGATATTTTTCAATATTTTGGTAAAGATCCTCATCTGATAATTTGTTTAACTCTTCACTAGAAATGGCTTCACGATCTTCTTTTAGTATTCCTAAATTACGTCCGATGACTTTTGCTGTTAAGATATGATCTCCTGTAATCATCACAACTTTGATTCCCGCTTGCTTTGCTAGACGAATGGATTCTTTGACTTCTTCTCTTGCTGGATCAATCATTCCCACTAAACCAATGAATTCTAAGTTTTCTTCTAAATGTTCATCTAAATCTTTAGGCAAAGTTGAAAAAACTTTAATTCCTAAACCTAAGATACGTAAAGCTTCATTTGCCATATTTTGATTGGCTATTTTTGCTTCTTCTATCGTTTTAGTGAAAAGAGATTTTTGATAAATAACATCAGGTGCTCCTTTTGTAATTGAAACATATTGATTTTCAATTTGAACGACAACGGTCATACATTTTCTTTCTGAATCAAATGGGAGTTCAAAAACTCTTTTTATTCCTTCTATTGAAATATGATTTTGTTTGCACAAATCAATTAAAGCAAGTTCTGTTGGATCTCCAATTCTTTGATGTGTTTCTTCATTGATTTTTGCATCACTACATAAAGCAAAATATAAAATTAAATCATGGGCTGTTTTTGGAAGATGGTTTGCATCATACAATCCATCAGAAAACACTTTAACAACAGTCATTTTATTTTGAGTGAGTGTTCCTGTTTTGTCACTACATACAACACTGGTACAACCTAATGTTTCTACTGCAGGTAGTTTTTTCACAACTGCATTTTTTTTAGATAAATTGGTTACCCCAACAGCTAAAAGAATGGTTACAACAGTTGCTAATCCTTCGGGAATGGCAGCTACAGCTAAAGCAATGGCAGTTTTAAAACTTGAAAAAGCATCTTTTCCAGAAATCATTTCTAATACAAAAACAACAGCACAAATTGCTAAACATAGTAAGGCAATGACTTTGCCCACATGATTTAATTTATTTTGTAATGGTGTGGATGTTTTTGGCGCTTCCTTTAACATTGAAGCAATTTTTCCTATTTCTGTTTTCATGCCAACAGAATAAACAATTCCTACAGCTCTTCCATTGGTAATAAATGTGGAAGAAAATAGTTTGTGTTTTTGTTCTCCTAACGGAAGATTTTGATCTAAATCTTCTTTTAAAACTTGTTTTTCAACTGGAAGAGATTCTCCAGTTAAAGCAGATTCATCTACTTTTAAATTGAAACAATCGATTAAGTAAATATCGGCTGGTACATAATCTCCTGCTTCTAAATGGACAACATCTCCAACTACAACTTCTTGGATTGGAATTTGTTGCAAAGTATTTTCTCTAACTACTTTTGTTGTTGGACTAGACATTTTCTTTAAAGCTTCTAATGATTTTTCGGCCTTATTTTCTTGAAAAACACCTAAAATTGCATTGCAAAGAATGACAATAAAAATGATTAAACTATCTACCCACTCTTTAGGATCAATAATGATGGAAATAATAGCTGCACAAAGTAAAATCAAAATTAAAGCATCTTTAAACTGTAATAAGAATTTTATAAAAATATTTTGTTTTTTACTTCCTTCTAATTCATTGATTCCATAACGTTGACGGTTCTTTTCTACTTGTTCTAAAGTTAAACCTTGAATTTCATTGGAAGAAAATTCTTCTATTTTTTTATCTAATGAACTCATTTATACCTCCTTATAAAAAAAGACCCTAATTCATATATAGAATATTATTCACATATACGAATACAAGGTCTTGCATATCAAATCATCATTTGATTGTTAAATCCGGGAAGTCCGTGATGACGAATTTAACAGGATAGCCTAGCTACTCCCCTTGAATATGAATTACAATGTTATTTTATCACATTTTATTGAGCAATTCAACCTCTTTTACAATTTTAATTGTAATTTCTTTTCAACATATTGTTTAATAATTTCGACACTTTCATCAATACCAACGGAAGAATTAATGCATAAATCATAACTATCTGCACGTCCCCATTTTTTATCTGAATAGAAATTATAATAAGATGCTCTATTTTTATTCATTTTTATGACAACATCTTTTGCTTTAGAGGCTGGAATGTCATAATATTTAATAGCTCTAGTAATACAATCTTCTTGGGATGCTGTAATGAAAATATGAACAGCATTAGGATATTCACGTAGTACGTAATCAGCACATCTTCCAACAATGACACAAGATTGTGACTGAGCTAATTTACGAATCGTTTCAAATTGTGCTAAAAAAACTCTTTGACCTAAAGATAAATCAAATCCAAGACCATTAGGAATGATTCCGCTAAAGAAACCTTCTTTTTTTTCATCATAATTTTGAAAGACAGTGGGAGAAATACCCGATTCTTGTGAAGCTTTTGCCAATAATTCATTATCATAAAAAGGAACATTCAATGTTTCCGCAAGCTTTCGAGCAATAAAACGACCACCACTTCCATACTCTCTTCCGATTGTAACAACAAACATATAATCACCTCATTCCATATTCATTTTAACACAAAATTTAAAAAATGTAACTATTTTTTAAAATATATTTTTTATGCTTTTTATGCTTTGACCAGTTCATTTGCAAGAGATCTTAATTGCTCTTGATTTTCATTAGACATACTAGAACGTAAAGTAACAACCCGAGTTTGCCTAAATTATCTTTAAATTTATGGAATAAAAATGTAAGTACAATTTTATAGAAAAAGCATCATTT
>CANQVW010000150.1 GCA_947627395.1 uncultured Bacilli bacterium
ACATGCATCATGATATGTCACTTCTCTTAATCTTTTACTTGCTCTTCCAGTAGGTGCCACTAAAGCAATCTTTTCACGAATGATATCACTTTTTTGAAACATTGCGGAATAACAATCAATAATTCCCTTAATAATGGTAGATTTTCCTGTTCCAGGTCCACCTGTAATAATCATAATCGGTTCTGTCAATGCTTTTTGAATGGCCTCTTTTTGCTTTGGGCTATATTCGATTTTGTTTGCTTCCATGACTCTTTCAATGGTTTGAGGAATTTTTGATGTCGGATAATCTTGTGTTGACTGATTTAAAAAAGAATAAATGTAACGAGCCACTTTAATTTCCTCACGATAAATCTGTGGTTCAAATACAGATCCGTCTTCTTCTAAAATGATTTGTTTATCTTGAATCATTTCATGTATCAAATCTAGAAAGGCATCCTTATCTAAGATTTCTTCTTCTTGATTTGCATATTGTAAGGATTTCATTCTAAGTTCAGATAGTAAAATATACGTATTCCCTGTGGAATAGATGTTTTGTTTTAACAAATAAAGAATCATAGCTTTTAAGCGATAAGGACTATTCTTAGGAATGTTAACTTTCATCGCAATTTCATCTGCTTTTAAAAAAGCAATTCCTTCAACAGAATACATTAATTGATAAGGATTTTCTTTAACTGTTTTAAGTGCATCGGTTCCTAAAGCTTGAATAATTCGAATAGACAGTTTCATACTTAATCCAAGTCCTAATAACTCAACCAATTGTTTTTCATTTTGGTAGTGAATAACCAAGTTTTCATATAAAACATCTTTTTGCTTTTCACTAATGTCAATATCTTTTAATACTTCACGATCATGAACAATTTTTTCAATGGCATCTTCTCCTAAGGCTTGAAAAACTTTAGTTGCTGCACTAATACCAATCCCTGGAAAAAAATCACTAGATAAATAAGTAATCAGTCCTTCTTTACTTTGTTCATTACATCTTTCAAAGGTTTGAGCTTTTAATTGTAGCCCATAACTAGATGTTTCTAATTCTCCTGTAAAAAGGTATTCTTCATCAATAATTGGTTTTCTATCAAAAGTACATAGAACAGAAAGAATATTAGAAAATAATATACCGCGGTATTGAACCATATCTTTATCTTTATAATCAATTTTAATACGAACAATACCAAAATGATTTTCTTCATTAAAATAATTAATTTTTTGAACAACACCGCGTATTTTTTCCATAATATCTCCTAATATTTTCTTTTTTCTTCGCCCATATATACTTCATCAATATTCCCACCACCTAAAACAATATCTCCTTGATAAAATACAGCAGCTTGACCTGGAGTAACAGCTCTAGCTTTACTTGGGTAATCAACTTGAACTGTGTTAGAATCCATAATGTTTAAAGTGACAGGTATATCTTTTTGACGATATCGAAATTTTGCACTACATTCGATTTGGTTAGAAGAGGGTTGTTTTAACCAATTCATTTCTTTCACAATGCAACGATTTGAATATAAATACTCTTGTTCATCACCCTGACCAACCAAAAGAATGTTATCTTTCGCAATTTTTCCAATGACAAACCAAGCTTCCCCCGGTCCACCAATTCCAAGTCCATGTCGCTGTCCAATGGTATAATACATAATCCCATCGTGTTCTCCAACAACATCTCCTTGAAGTGTACACATTTTTCCTGGTTGACTTAGAATATAATTTTTTAAAAAAGGTTTAAAATTTCTTTCACCAATAAAACAAACTCCTGTAGAATCTTTTTTATCTGCAATGGATAAATGATACTTTCTTGCAATTTCTCTTACTTCTGGTTTTGTAAGATGACCAATGGGAAAAAGAGCTTTTGCAATTTGTTGCTCAGTGAGTTGACACAAGAAGTAACTTTGATCTTTATTTTCATCGATCCCCTTCAGCAATGTGTGATGATTTTTTTCATGAATGACTCTTGCGTAATGACCCATTGCGATATAATCACACCCCATGGAATTTGCTTTTTCTAAAAAGGCTTTAAATTTAATTTCTTTATTGCAAAGAATATCTGGATTTGGTGTTCTATTTTTATGATATTCACTTAAAAAATATTGAAAAACTCTATCCCAATATTCTTGCACAAAATCAGAGCGATGTAGGGGAATATTTAAATCGTTTGCCACTTGTAAAGCATCCATATAATCTTTTTCTTGTGGACAAACGTCATTTGGATCATTCGGATTTCCTAAAATATCTCCATTTAAGGAAGAATCCCAATTTCTCATAAACATTCCTTCAACATCATATCCTTGTTCTTTTAATAGGATTACGCATACAGCAGAATCTACTCCACCAGATAATCCAACAATGACTTTTTTGCCCATAAAAATCTCCTAAGATATGCTTGCTTTGAGTTCAAAAATAATATCTCTTAAACTCATGGCCTGTTCAAAATCAAGATCTTTTGCTGCTTGTTGCATTTCTTTTTCTAATCGTTGTATTAATGCTTTCTTTTCTAAAACGCTCATTTCATTTAGTTTGTTCATATCGACTTCATCATGAACTTTTTCTTCCTCTTTGGTAATGACTAAAGCATCTTTAATTTCCTTTTGAATCGTTTTTGGAATAATATGATGTTCTTTATTATAAGCTTCTTGAATAGATCTTCTGCGATAGGTTTCTGAAATTGCTTTTTCCATGGAGCCCGTAACTTGATCAGCATACATAATGACATGCCCATCTGCATTTCTTGCAGCTCGACCAATAATTTGGACTAAGGAAGTTTCACTTCTTAAGAATCCTTCTTTATCAGCATCTAAAATTGCAATTAAAGAAACTTC
>CANQVW010000151.1 GCA_947627395.1 uncultured Bacilli bacterium
ATATACATGTCCATAACTCATCGCAATTGCAGCTAAATCTTTCTTCTTTCCTGCTTTTCCACTTGCAGTGAATTTTGCAATAGAAGCTGTTGGACTTGATTTAGATGATTGACCACCTGTATTAGAATATACTTCTGTATCAATAACTAAAATGTTAACATCTTCGTTATTAGCGATAACATGGTCTAATCCTCCGTAACCAATATCATATGCCCATCCATCTCCACCAAAGATCCATTGTGAACGTTTCATAATGTAGTCTTTTAATGAAAGAATTTCTTTTGCAGGATCGCAATCTTTACCTTCTAATAATGGTACTAATTCTTTTGCAATTCTCTTTGTTGCTACACCATCATCACGTTTTTCAAGCCATTCTTGACAAAGTGCTTTAATTTGTTCATCGGCATTTTCACAAGAAAGAATTTGTTCCATAGCTACACCTAAACGATTACGAAGCGTTTCAACTCCCATTCTCATTCCATATCCAAATTCAGCATTGTCTTCAAATAAAGAGTTTGCCCATGCAGGTCCCATACCATCTTTATTGGTAGTATATGGAGATGCAGGATAAGATCCACCATAAATTGAAGAACATCCTGTTGCATTAGCAACCATCATTCTATCACCAAATAATTGAGTAATTAATTTGATATATGGAGTTTCACCACATCCACCACAAGCACCACTGAATTCAAATAGTGGTTGAGCAAATTGTGAGTTTTTCGCGTTAGCAGTAATATCTACTAAGTCTGTTTTATAACTTACTTCATTGAAGAAGTATTCACTATCATGATATGTTTTTTCATGATGTAATTCATCAGCATTGACCATCTTTAAGGCTTTTTCGCCTTTCTTACCAGGACATTGATTTACACAAACTTCACATCCTGTACAATCAGCAACAGAAATTTGAATGGTATATTTTAATCCTTCTAAACCTTTACCTATTGCTGGTAAATATTTTGTCTTCTTTGGTGCATTTGCTTCTTCTTCAGGAGTAACTAAGAATGGTCTTACAACTGCATGAGGACATACAAATGAACATTGGTTACATTGAATACAATTGGAAGGATCCCATACTGGAACGAATGTGGAAATTTCACGTTTTTCGTATGCAGCAGTTCCGACTCTCATTGTACCATCTTCATATCCATTGAAGGCAGATACTGGTAAATCATATCCTTTAACTGCATTAATTGGATTAGCAATTTTTTGAATGAATTCTGGTAAATCTTTGTTTGTTTCTTTCTTTTCAGGTTTAAGTGTTGCCCATGCTGGGTCTACTTTAATTTCTTCTAATCCTGATGCACCAATTTCGATGGCTTTATAGTTCAGTTCAACAATGGCTTCACCTTTTTTGATGTAGGATTTATAAGCATATTTCTTCATCAATTCTTGTGCTTTTTCATAAGGCATGATTTGTTCATTCAATTTGAAGAATGCGGATTGCATAATGGTATTTGTTCTATTTCCTAAACCAACTTTACGAGCTAAGTCTGTAGCATTAATAATGTAGAACTTTGCATTTTTCTTTGCTAAAGCAATTTTAACACTATTAGGCATAAATTCAAGAAGTTCTTCTTTTGGTTTTGTTGTATTTAAAAGGAATGTACCATTGTCTTTTAAAGAACTTAACATATCATATTTTTCAAGATATGTATCTAATGAACAAGCAACAAAGTCAGCTTTCGTAACTAAATAAGTTGAACGAATTGGTTCTGGACTAAATCTTAAATGGCTTCTTGTAACTCCACCAGATTTTTTAGAATCATATGCAAAGTATGCTTGGGCATAATTATCTGTGTTATCACCAATGATTTTAATAGTACTCTTATTTGCACCAACGGTTCCATCAGATCCAAGTCCAAAGAAAATTAATTGACTTGCTTTATCCCCTGCAACATTAATTTCTTCTTCTAATGGTAAACTTAAATAAGTTACATCATCATTGATACCAATGGTGAAATGATCTTTTGCTTCCTTTCCTTGTGCAAGGTTTTTATAAACAGCAAAAATTTGAGCTGGAGTTGTATCTTTACTAGATAATCCATAACGTCCACCAATAATCATTGGTGCATTCTTTTGACCATAGAAAGCACCTTTAACATCTAGGTACAATGGTTCACCCATAGATCCTGGTTCTTTTGTACGATCTAATACCGCAATTCTTTCTACTGTTGCAGGCATTACTGCCATTAAATATTTTAAAGAGAATGGACGATATAAATGAACATTGATTGCTCCGACTTTTTCTCCTTGCTTTCTCTTGTAATCTATAACTTCTTTAATACATTCATTAACAGAACCCATAGAGATGATAATATCTGTAGCATCTTCTGCACCATAATAAGTAAATGGAGCATAATCTCTACCTGTGACTTTAGAAATTTCACTCATGTAGTTTGCAACAATGTCAGGTACTGCATCATAATATTTATTTTGAGCTTCACGAGTTTGGAAATATACATCATCATTTTGAGCAGTTCCTTTTTCAACTGGGTGATTTGGATTTAAAGCTCTTGCTCTAAATTTTGCAACTGCTTCTCTATCTAGTAGACGATCAAATACTTCATAATCCATGACTTCTACTTTTTGAATTTCATGACTGGTTCTAAATCCATCAAAGAAATGCATAAATGGAACACTAGATTTAATTGCACTTAGATGAGCAACACCTGCTAAGTCCATGACTTCTTGTACACTTGAAGTACATAACATGGCAAATCCTGTTTGACGACAAGCCATAACATCTTGGTGATCTCCAAAAATTGAAAGAGCTTGTGCAGCTAATG
>CANQVW010000152.1 GCA_947627395.1 uncultured Bacilli bacterium
CAGGAGGCGCTGCCCATTTACCAGGAATGGTTGCCTCTATGACAACTCTACCTGTTATAGGTGTCCCTGTTCAAACTAAAGCATTGCAAGGAATGGATTCCCTTCTTTCAATTGTGCAAATGCCTGCAGGAATTCCTGTTGCGACTGTTGCCATTAATAACAGTAAAAATGCTGCTTTGTTAGCTTGTGAAATTTTATCCATTGAAGATCAAGAAATTGCGAAAAATTTAGAAAATTATCGCAATGAATTGAAAGAAAAGGTGTTATCCAGTGTCATTGGTCAATAAAACATTAGGAATTATTGGTGCTGGACAACTTGGAATGATGTTAACAGAAGCAGCCAAAAAAAAAGGATTAAAAACGATTGTTTTAGACCCAAATCCTTTTTCCCCTGCCTTTCGTGTTGCTGATGATTACATCAATCGAAGCTTTTCTGATTTAGATGCTGTGATCGAATTGTGTGAGCGATCTGATATCGTCACCTATGAATTTGAAAATGTGGATGATGAAATTATTAGTGAAGTTTCCGAGAAGTATTGTATTCCGCAAGGAAATAAACCATTATACTATTCTAAGAATCGTCTTCGCGAAAAAAGATTGGCGAATACTTGTCATATTCCAACAGCTCCCTTTCAAAGTGTTCGCAGAAAAGAAGATTTAATCAAAGGACTCAAACAATTTGGATATCCTTGTATTTTAAAAACAACAGAAGATGGATATGATGGTAAAGGACAATTCTTAATTCATAGTGAAGAAGATTTACCTGGCGCCTATGAATTTATCAATATTCATTGTATGCTTATGGAATGTATCTTAGAAAAAGTGGTTCCTTTTGATTTTGAAGTTTCTACCATTTCCTTTCGGAGCTTAGATGACTCCTTTACAATGCTTCCAATTGTAAGAAACATTCATCAAAATGGCATCTTAAATATTACTATTGCTCCAGCTTCTTTAAGTTTGATTCAAGAGAAAAAAATAAAAGAAGCGAGTCGTGCTTTTATGGAACAAAATAACTTTTATGGCATTATGACCATCGAATTCTTTGTTTTAGGAGACGATATTTACTTTAATGAAATGGCGCCAAGACCTCATAATTCAGGACATTATTCCATTGAAGCTTGTCCATATTCTCAATATGATTTATTAATTATGTCTCTTTTAGGAGAAAAACTACCAGAAAAGATTGAAGTTACTCCTTGTATTATGAAAAATATTTTAGGAAAAAATATGTGGTTTGTGGAAAAGATTAAAAAAATGAATTTAAAAGATGTCTATATTCATATGTACAATAAAAAGGATGTCATGCCAAATCGTAAAATGGGACACATTACTTTTTTAGGATATGATTTAGAAACTTATAAAAATAACATAGAAAAGGATATATAACATGAATTGTCGAATATTTGTGGAAAAAAAGAAAGGCTTTCGTATTGAAAGTGAAGACTTATTAAAGAGTTTGAATGAAAAGCTTCGCTTGAATTTAACTTCTTTAAGAATCATTCAACTATATGACCTTTTTCATATTGAAAAAGAATTATTAGAAAAAGCAAAATATACTGTTTTTGGAGAAGTCGTGACAGATGATGTATTCGATCAATTAGATTTAAATCATCTCAACTATATTGCCGTTGAAAGCTTACCTGGGCAATTTGATCAAAGAGCAAGTAGTGCCATGGAATGTCTATCTTTATTAGATTCGTCTTCAAAAGTAGTTGTACGCTCAGGAAAATTAATTATTTTTGAAGATTCAATTTCGGAAGAAGAAAGAAAAGCAATCAAAAAGTTTTATATCAATGAAATTGAATCTAGAGAAAAAGATATGAGTATATTAGAAGAAAATGAATATGTGCAAGTGGAAGATGTTCATGAAATCTCATCTTTTTTATCTTTCAATTTAAATGAATTAGAAGAAATGAGACAATCTATGGGTCTTGCTATGTCTTTAGATGATTTAGCTTTTATCCAATCTTATTTTAAACAAGAACAAAGAAACCCAATGGAAACAGAAATTAGAGTACTGGATACTTATTGGTCTGATCATTGTCGTCATACAACATTTGAAACAGAACTAAAAGACATTCAAATTGAAGAAGGATCTTTTAAAGAACAAGTCTTATCTACCCTTCAAGAATATATCCAAATGAAAAAAGAAATTCATCAAGAAGCAAAAACCATTACTTTGATGGATATGGCAACCATTAGTGGTAAATATTTGCGTCAAAAAGGATTCTTAGATGATTTAGAAATAAGTGAAGAAATTAATGCCTGCAGTGTATATGTTGATGTGATGGTTGATGGAAAAAAAGAAAAATGGTTAATGATGTTTAAAAATGAAACACACAACCATCCAACAGAAATTGAACCATTTGGTGGGGCATCTACTTGTATTGGTGGTGCTATTCGTGACCCACTTAGTGGAAGAAGTTATGTTTATCAAGCCATGAGAATCACAGGAGCAGGGGATATTTTTGCTCCATATGAAGCGACACTCCCAGGAAAACTTCCGCAAGCGCAAATTTCTAAGATGGCTGCGAGTGGATATTCTTCCTATGGAAATCAAATCGGTTTAGCAACCACTTATGTTCATGAATTATATCATCCAGGATATGTTGCGAAAAGACTAGAAATTGGTGCTGTTGTTGGTGCTGTAAAGGCAAGTGACTTAAAAAGAGAAACTCCTAAAAAAGGTGATTTGATCATCTTGTTTGGTGGAGCTACGGGTCGTGATGGAATTGGTGGAGCTACAGGAAGTAGTAAAGAACATACTGAAAGTTCTATT
>CANQVW010000153.1 GCA_947627395.1 uncultured Bacilli bacterium
AGAGAAAAAGCACAACATGTTGCTTGTAAGAAAATGGAAGTCATTCGTCAAAAAATGGGATATGGAAGATAAGAAAAGGCTGTGAAACCTTACTTTTTAAAAGTCGGTTTTTTCACAGCCTTTTTCTATTTTAAATGAATTTTTGCTTTGTTTGTTCAATTTTTTGTTGTTCAACTTGAGATGTCTTGTACCATCCCTTATTTTCCATTGTATTGTAAATACAATTTTGCATATCCAAAGTTTCATTTAAAGCATTTTGAAATGTTGCATGAACATCTCCAGTACTTGATTCAATGGTACCATGCATATACAAATCGCATGAACCTTTTGTTATACTTAACATTTCATCTAATAATTCTTTTTCGTTCATTTTTTCCTCCTAGTGTTCTAATAACTTATAAAAAGTATCATAAAGTGTTTGATTTTTTTCATTCATTTGAATGATAAATCTTTTAAGAGCGGGATCACTTACCGCATTAGCAACAGTTTCCCATTTAGATTTACATAATTGAATATGATTTAGGGAATCTTCAATGTACAATAATTCTTTTTGTGTCATCTTATATACCTCCAATATTATTATTCCACTTTTTGGGAAAAACATACATTGAAATTATGTTTACTTTTTGTTTGACAATCTATTCTCTATCGTGTATAATGAGTTTATTGAATAAGGGAGATACTTTATGGGCACAATGAATATTGTATTATATGAACCAGAGATTCCTCAAAATACAGGAAATATTATGAGAACATGTGTTGCTACCAATACAATTTTACATTTAATTGAGCCATTAGGCTTTAGTTTAAGTGAAAAAGAAATTAAAAGAAGTGGAGCAAACTATGTGAAAGATACTATATATTATTGTTATCCAAATTGGGATGATTTTATGAAAAAACATCCTAATGGAATATTTTACTTTTTAACAAGATATGGTCAAAAAAGTTTGTATGATGTTCATGTAGATAATCCAAATGAAGACTATTATTTTGTTTTAGGAAAAGAGTCTACAGGAATTCCAGTTTCCATTTTAAAAGAACATTTAGATTCTTGTATTCGCTTACCAATGACAGATAAAGTTAGAGCATTAAATGTAAGTAATGTTGCTGCAATTATGATGTATGAAGCTATGAGACAACAAGGTTTTCCAAATATGTCTTTTTTTGAACCAGAATCAATGAAAGGAAAAGATTACCTTACAAAAACTTCATAAATTTTAACAAAACTCAAATACTATAAATACATACAAAGTTTATATCATTTGTATGTTTTCATGCATAGAAAAAGAAGTAGAGTAATAGCATGATATTGATCTTATGGTATTGGAGGAAAAAAATGAATAAGAACAATCGAAGTAAATCTGTCTTCAATAATTTTCAAAAAGAAACAAAATATGGATCTAAAATAAAGCATCCATATACGGGACCATTTATGACTGAATTTGGTGATGAAATTTATCCAGAACAGGATTCAGAAATAGAAGTGTGTGAAAAGACAAGAAAGATAAATACTTCTAAAGAAAACGATAAAAATTCTAGGTAACTAGAATTTTTTGTTTTACAATATCTTCATAAAAAAATTTAGATATATTTTGCTTTTTTTACTAAAAAAAGGTATAATATTATTTGTGTGAGATTGCTTTTTTAATAAAAATTAAGAAACATTTTATAAACTGTTCCCGTAGCGTAATTGGATAACGCAATCGCCTCCTAAGCGATAGACTGTGGGTTCAATTCCCACCGGGAATGCCATTAATGTTATTTATTCTTTCATAATAATGAATTTTAAATGAATATATATTACAAGAGCTGCAACAAGATTTTTGCAAACCAGAAGATTTGTATACCCAGAATATATTTCTGATGGTGGTCTTAAACTAGAATATTCAATACAAAAATTAATGAAAGAAAAGACTACATAAAACTGTTAAACGCCATCAACAACGACAGCAGTTACTACAACAACTATAGAAGAAGTGCATTAAGGGAAAGACTTAAAGAAAAATGCGAGAAGTTATGGCAAGAAAGTTCGTGAAGTAAAAAACATGAACTTTCTTTTTTTGCAACTTTATTATCTAAAATGACGCAAAACCATTGACATTTGCATTGTTTTACGTTATAATAGGTAAAAAATTAGGTGATTTGATTATGATTAAATGGATTCCCTTTGTTATTACAAAAAAAGATATGCGACCGCAATTTTCAAGCGATATACAATACGAAAATTGGATCGCGGGGCAACTTCGCGCCAAAAGGATCATGAAAGTGCGCAAAGGACTCTATGTCCTAGTCGATGTTACGGGTGAGCCGATGGCAACGAAATTTGAGATTGCAAGCAAAATCACGGATGATGCCTTTCTATGCTATCATTCGGCATTGGAATTTTACGGCGTGGCGAATCAAGTGTTCAATACGATGATGGTCGGAAGCAAGTTTCGGTTTAATTCATTCACTTTTCTCGACGTCGATTATATCCGTAAACAGCTGAACAACGATTATGGTATCGTGTATATCAAACAGGCGGGGGTGCGTGTCACCACGCTTGAGCGCACGGTGATTGACTGTATCTACAATATCGATTCATGTGGTGGAATTGACGAACTGCTCGGTGCACTCGTGCATATCCGAATTCTCGATGAGAAAGAACTTCTCGGCGCGCTTTATGCCTACAACTGTATATTTCTTTATCAAAAGGCGGGATATATTTTGCAACACTATCAAGAAAAATTCGGCTTGTCGGACGCTTTC
>CANQVW010000154.1 GCA_947627395.1 uncultured Bacilli bacterium
TGAAGGTTCACTTGTTTCTGGATAAGTTGTGAAATATTCGCCATAAGTATCTTCATAACCATCTGCATTACCTCTGATGTAACGATCAAAATCTTTAATACCTCCATAAGCATCTTTTCCATTGTTAAAGCGATGATTCATTTCGTAAACCCATTCAGCAAGGCAGCTCCATTTTTCTTTGTACGTTGGTGAATTAAAGAAATAATTAGGATCTTCAGTTTCATTACTATTTCCTAAAATTAAACGGTTCACTGCATCATCATAAACATCATTGGTAGTATATTTTCTCCATGTACCTTCATAGCCTGATGTTTTTCCACTTCCATGCATGAAATCACTAAGGGATTCAGTTGGATGAACAAATGAATAAAAATCTGTTAAGAATGCTTCCACAAATTCTTCTTTAGAATTATATCCCCAACTTCCTTCCCCAATATTGTAGGTAATGGTATATTCTTTTCCATAGACGTCATCATTTACTTTTTCATATTGGGCTGTGATTTCTAAGTCTTGAGTTACATTGGTATAAGTATCACTCCAACCTGTAAAGCGATATCCATCCTTAGATGGAGCATCTGGTGCTACAGCATCTTTTCCATGAGCAACTTGTTGTGAAGAAAGAATATCTCCTTCTTCTGTTTTAAATACAACTTGATGATATTGAACATCTTCTTCATATTGAGCAGTAATTTCTAAATCTTGAGTCACATTAGTATAGGTACCACTCCAACCTGTAAAGCGATATCCAAATCGAGAAGGTTCTGTAGGTGGTGTAGCATTTTTACCATGTTCGACTGTTTCTGTTTTTAATACTTTGCCATCATAATCTTTAAATTGAACCGTATGTTGTTGAATATATTGAGCAGTTATGGTCAAATTAGAAGTCACTTCAGTAAAAGTTTTATCCCAACCTGTAAAACGATATCCTTGTCGAGTTGGATTTTTTGGAGCTGTTGCACCTTTACCATGTTCAACTGTTTCTGTTTTTAATACTTTGCCATCATAATCTTTAAATTCAACAGTATAAGTAATGACATCATATTGAGCAGTCACAACTAAATCCGAAGTTACTTCATTAAATTCAACATCCCAATTTTTAAAAGTATATCCTTCTTTTGGATGAACTTCTGGGGCTGTTGCGCCTTTTCCATCTTCAACATCCTCTTCAAATAAAATGGTACCATCACTATCTTTAAAAGTTACATGATGATAGATGATAACTTCTTCCCATTTTGCCTTCAAAGTGATATCTTTTTCCACAGGGCTAGTAAAATCATATTTTTCATTTTCTAAATACCAACCAACAAATGTGAAATTTTCTTTGGTAGGATCTACTGGTTTAAAAGCTTGTTCTCCTGTTGTTACGACTTGCTTTTCAACAGCACTTCCACCATCACTATCAAAAGTGACTGTACATGTTTGTTTTGTACATCCACATACAAAAAGAGTGAGTAAACAAACGATAAAAATAAATATTTTTTTCATACTTTAATTCTCCTTTTTCATGATATTATAACATAGTTCCTTTAAAAAGAAAAGATAAAGAAATATATTATTCATTGGAATTTTTTTAAGTCTCTTAGACGATTTATGTTTTCAAAAAAGATCCAATTTAATCATCAAATAATATTGATTTAACCTATAGATAGGATCTAAACAAATGTTTTAGTGGATTAGATACAATTTAAAATTATTTTCCATCTTATAATAATTTTTTAAAATCATTTTTCATTTGGTCAAATATTTCTTGAAAATATGGTAAAACATCTTCACGCTCCATTCGAATTTTAATGATGTCACTGGTTATTGTTCCTAAATCATTTGTTGCAACAACTTTGATATAGATTGGATGTCCGTTTGAAGTAAAATCAAAGGATTGACTGACTTTTGTATTATTTGGATTATCATATTCCCTTATTTTTTCCCATGTATTTTGATCAAAAGATTGATAGTATTCATAAGTAGGAGATCCTCCTAAAACAATATTCATGGGTTGAAGAACAATGGTAAAACGATTTCCAACTTTAATATTTCCTTCAATGGTAATTCCATTAAAACTCATGACAGGAACATCGGCTGTGGTCGCTGCAGTGGTCGTTGATATCGTTTTTCCTTGTGCTAATTGATTACTTGAAGAAATAGAAAATAAACAATATTGATAAGTTTTTGATGCTGATGAAGTTTTATCAATGTAATAAATAGTTTCATCGCTACTAGAAACGATGTCCAACAATTGCATTGGATTATTTACATCAATCGTAGACTCTGAGCGAAAAATGGCATATTTATGTGTATTTTTTGGCTTTTCCCAAATTAAATTATAAAAATCTTTTCCCTTAATAATGGTAAAATCATTCACAGTAGAAACTTGTTCTAAAGATCCTTTTTGTATAGTAGGCCAAATGGCATCATTGACCCAATATTCATTTTGGACACGTTTTAATCCTGCATTGTCTTTATAGTCTAGTAAAGAAGAATATTGATAAATACAAATTCCTTTTACAGTATCATATTTTGTGGCATATAAGATTTGATTGGACAATTCATATGGATTTTTTGACCATCCAATCCCTGCTTGATAGAAACCTAAACCAAGATATAAATTTACTTTTTTATACTTGACAACTCCTTGCCACCAATCCACTACATCAGCATAAGCAGCTGCTGAATTTTCAAATCCTGAAT
>CANQVW010000155.1 GCA_947627395.1 uncultured Bacilli bacterium
GCAAGTTCACTGATTGCAGGTTCTCTGCCGTGGCACTGTACAAATTCAGAACATATTTTCTGTAATTTCATTGACATGATTTACCTTTGCTTGTAATGTTGCTTCTTTCATTTTTACACCTCCTTAATAAGAAAACCTCTTCTAACAGGGGTTACCGCATGTTAAAAAGAGGGTTGTGTTTTACACTTTTTAACCTCGGTGGGATAATTAAGCTTCGCCCCCACTGTCTACGGCATATAATCTGTATCACTATTTTTAATATGGTTTTTAAATCTTTTTTCAACAATTATTTTCAGGGATTAGATTGTTGCTGGGTCGATTTTGATTCCAGGTCCCATAGTTGTTGTAACAGAGATGTTTTTAACGTAAACACCTTTTACAGTTGATGGCTTTGCTCTCATTAAAACACCATTAACGGTTTTAATATTGGCGATTAACTTTTCATCATCAAAGGATACTTTACCAACGATTGTTGCAATGTTTCCAGCTTTGTCAACACGATATTCAACTTTTCCAGCTTTGATTTCTTCAACAGCTTTTTTGATATCCATGGTAACAGTTCCTGTTTTCGCATTTGGCATTAATCCTTTTGGTCCAAGGATTTTACCTAATTTACCAAGTTCACCCATCATATCAGGGGTTGCAACAATGACATCAAAGTCAAACCATCCACCTTTGATTTTGTCAAGATACTCAGTATCTCCAACATAATCTGCACCAGCTTCTTGAGCTTCTTTGGCTTTTGGTCCTTTGGTTAACACCAACACTTTTCTTGTTTTTCCTGAACCATGAGGTAAAACAATCGCACCACGTAAGTTTTGTTCAGCTTTACGTGAATCAAGATTCAAACGAAAAACAATTTCAACGGTAGCATCAAATTTTGTAATGCTTGTCTTTTTAGCCAATGCAACTGCTTCTTCTAATGAATATTTTTTAGATGAATCAATTAGTTTTGCAGCTTCTTGATACTTCTTTCCTACTTTTGACATTTTTTTCCTCCTTTGTGGTCTAACGGAATTTCCTCCCACTGTCTAAGCCCGATTGCTTAAACACTTTTGGCGAATCGTTAGAATTTTTTAATTAGTCTTCAACAACGATTCCCATATTTCTAGCAGTACCTTCAACAATCTTCATTCCTGCTTCAACAGTATATGCGTTTAAGTCAGGCAACTTAGTTGTTGCAATTTCACGAATTTTATCACGCTTAATTGTAGCAACTTTTGTTTTCTTCGCATTGGAAGATCCACTTTGAATACCAGCAGCTTTCTTTAACATATCTGATGCTGGTGGAGTCTTTGTTATAAAAGTAAATGAACGATCTTCATAAACAGTAATAACTACAGGAACTGTCCATCCTGCCATATCTTTTGTTGCTTCATTAAATTGAAGAACAAATTGTTGACCATTAACACCAGCTTGTCCTAGTGCAGGTCCTACAGGTGGAGCCATAGTAGCTTTTGCTGCTTGAATTTGTAACTTAATTACTTTTGTTATTTTTTTTGCAGCCACGAGACGCACCTCCTCTTTTGTCCGTGTGTGGTCCTACGAGTTTTTCACTCTTCCACGCTAAAAATAGTACGTGAGATTATTGCACGCTAGTCTATTATACTATATTTTAATGTTCTTGTCAAGAAGATGTTTTTTATTGTTGATACTTTTTCAAAATGATACCAGTTTCTCATTTTTAAAAAAAGCGGTTTGACAGATTGGTCAAAACGCTTTCTGCTCTGGTTTCGTGGGGATTTCCCTTACTTATACTATGCTGTAAAATTTATCTTTGGTGATACCCCAAATGTCGGTAACAAAGTCGATGATGTCGCTTTCGTCAAGTACGAGATTGTCACCAATCGAATATACAAATCTTGCGGCATGGTAGTTGTTGCGATCGGCGTACAGTTTATTCTTGAAAAGCGTGCGGCGCGCTTCGTAATCGTCATTGCTCAATTCTTGGGCTCTCTTAATCAGTGCCCTTTCTTCTCTGTTGAGCTCTTTTGCCATATTTACTTCCGCTAGCTTTCTAATTTCGTTTATATCAGAAGTCAAAATGTTTTGTCAAGACGCTATGCGCTTCTTGTTAATACCTTTTCAAAAGAATTAACAAAAATTGTTTTTTATTTTTTAGCAAAATACCAAAGTGTTAATCAGCTATTTAAGAATAGCAAGTAGATTGTTAATATTTTAATTTATTAATAATTTAAGATAAATCCATAATTTGGATTGTCTTTATTGAATTTTAATTAAATTATTTTAAAGCTTATCGTTTTAGTAAATTTACATTCTTTGTTTATGAAAGTAACTTCTAAATTTATATTTATTTATAAATTGAATATTCATTCTATTATTTTTGGCCATTTGTGATTTTATTTTCAATTTTTTATATTTCGTATAAATTAATATTTTCTTCATAAAAACAAGAACGGGCAAAATCCTACTTTTCTATATTTGTTGTCATATTTTATATTTTTATTAAATAAAATTTTCACAATGATTTTTTGTCTGAACTACTTTGTTTTCCGGCATGCTGCTTCAGTTTCTCGGTGAGCTTGGCGATTTGCGTTCAAATTTTCTTTTGCTCCACTTCATACCCTTCGGACAATCGATAGAATCGCTCGTTTGAGAGCTTCTTCGTGGCGTTTTTGAGCTGAAAATGATAGTTCTATGAAAAGCTCCGCA
>CANQVW010000156.1 GCA_947627395.1 uncultured Bacilli bacterium
CAGCAGAAAGAGTGGTGGATGAATGACCCGCCTCCCATACATCATGAATACTTTCATCATACTTAAGAAAACCACTTAAACCATCTTTTTGACGTAGTTTTGTGAAATCTTTCGCTCTTCCAGTCAATATTTTATGGGTATAGGCTTGATGACCAACATCAAATAATAGTTTATCTTTTGGACTGTCAAAAACATAGTGTAAAGCAACAGTTGCTTCAACAAATCCGAGATTACTCGATAAATGCCCACCTGTTTCACTGACATGTTCAATAATGAACTTACGAATTTCTTGACATAAATCTTCTAGTTCATTGATATTTAGTTGTTTTAAAAAAGATGGAGAAGTAATCTCTTCTAACGATTTCATGTTTTTATCCTTTCTATTCTTGATCGCTCATTTGTTCAACAACAACTTTTTTAGCATCCTCTAACATATTTTTTAATTGATTTGAAAGTTCCATTCCTCTTTTATATTTTTCAATAGAAACGTCTAAACTCAAATCATCTTGCTCTAATTGTCGAACAATTTCATTTAATTCATTTAGTAGTTCTTCAAATTTCATTTTTTACTCCTTTTTTACTTTGATATCTCCATCATAGAACTTTATCGTGAAGGTATCTTCTTTAATATGTTCTTTTCTAGTTACAATTTTATCATTCTGCATGACAATCGTATAACCCTTTTCCATGATATTTAACGGATTTAATAAAATCATTTTTTCAATAGAATGTTTTAACTGATCTTCTAAAGAAGATAAAGATAGTTTTAAAGATTGAAAAAGAGACTCATGAAATTCGGATACTTTCATCTCAAAAAGTTCTATTTTTCTTTTAGGAGATAATAAAATTAAATGTTTTTTTGTTTTTTCTAATTCGTGTTCTTGAACATTGATTTTTTCTATAAATCTTTTTAAACCATATCTCTCTGATAAAGATTCAACCTTATGTTCAATATTTTGAATTTTTTGCAATATATAATTTTTTAGTTTATTTTGTTTGATTGTTAAATCTTTTAAAATATCATTTTTATCAGGGGTTGCAACAACTGCTGCTCCTGTTGGGGTTGGGGCTCGATGGGAGCTCACAAAATCACAAATAGTATAATCCGCTTCATGTCCTACACCACTAATAATCGGAATATCACTTGCATAAATTGCTCTTGCAAGTTCTTCATCGTTAAAACAAGATAAATCTTCAGTACTTCCTCCACCACGAGCGATAATTAAAACATCCGCTTTTTTGTCCAAATTTGCTTTTCTAATGCTTGCAATCATCGATTTAGGAGCATCAACACCTTGTACAATGGATGGATAAAAAAGAATTTTTGAAAGTGGAAATCTTTTTTCAATTGTTGAAAAGATATCATGCATTGCATCTCCTGTTCCACTAGTAATAACGCCAATCACATTTGAAATCGTTGGAATAGGCTTTTTATGTGCTTCATCAAATAATCCTTCTTTTTCTAGTTTTTCTTTTAATTGAATAAATTGTAAATAACAATTTCCAAGTCCAGCTTGTTCCATTGAAAAAACAGTCATTGCATAAGTTCCTCTTTTTTCATATAAACTTACTTTTCCTTGGACTAAAACAGTCATTCCATCAGTTAATTCAAAAGACAGCTTACTCCATGTATTCTGATACATTAAAGCTCCTAGTTCAGCTTCACTATCTTTTAATACAAAATACAAAATTCCTTTCGATAATCGAACGTTTGAAATTTCGGCTTTTAAGTAAACATTTCGTAAATTTAAATCTGTATCAAATTTATAAAACAAATATTTGGTTAATGCTGCAACACTTAAATACTTATTTGCCATGGTTTGTACCTTTTCCTATTTTATCTAAAACAGCATTATTAAAACGAGATGATGGGAAATCATCTAATTCACTATATTCTTTTGATAGTTCAACCATTTCATTGATGATAATATTTCGAGGGGTATTGGTATGCAGTAGTTCATAACAGCCCAATCTTAAAATACTACGATCAACATAAGAAAGTCGATCAAGTGTATAGTTTTTTAAGTTCAAACTAATGATATGATCGATTTCTCTTAAGTTTGATAAAGTTCCTTGAACCAGTTCATGTACAAATATTGGATCATATTCTATATTTTCCATTTGTTCATCATCGATAAGATGAAGAATATCTTCTGTGACATCCTTTTTTTGTATATCATAGGCATATAAAGAAAACATAGCCACGATTCTACCAATTGTTCTTTTCATTTTCAATCTCCAATTCATTACAAATATTTTACCATATTTTTGTTTATTTTTAAAGAAGAAAAACGAAAAAAAGCAGCTAAGCTGCTTCTTCAATAATTCCCATCACTTCAGCGACAGTTTCAAATTGTACACTCACATTATTGAAATTTTGATTAAATCCTGACATGGTCATTAAAATAATTTCATTGGCTTTCTGAATAGAATGTTCATCAGATACAACAGTAATTTAAACACCATTGGATGTAGCATGAACAAAAGCGTCGCGATAACCTAAATTCATGATTTTAAGTTCCAATAGTAACTCATTTTCATTCAATTCATTTAATGCTCTTTTTTCTTCAATGGCTCTGTTCACTTGGTCTGCTGTTGAATCCTTAGAAGCAATAATGGCATCTAATGC
>CANQVW010000157.1 GCA_947627395.1 uncultured Bacilli bacterium
CAAAAAGGGGAAAATTATCGTGGAAAAACAGTTTATTTAATGAATGACATTAATTTAGAAAATGAAGAATGGGAACCAATTCAAGAATTTAAAGGTACATTTAATGGACAAAATCATACCATTTCAAATTTAAAAATCACAAAAAAAGAAGACAACTCAGGATTTTTTGCCTTAACAACAGATTTAATAGAAAATTTAACCATTCATAATGCAACCATTTATGGCGGATGTTCTGTAGGAGTTATTTCCGGAAATGCTTTTACGGGAAAAATAAGTCATTGTCATGTTACTGGAAAAATTACACTTGAAGGGAATTATCAAGTTGGAGGTATTGCTGGTGGACAATGTTATGCTCAATTTGATTCTTGCTCAGTCATAGGGGATAAAGGTAGTTCTATTAAAGGGATTTACAAAGAAAAAAATAAAGAAGGAGATGCTATTGGAGGAATTGTTTCTTATACAGCAGAAACAACTTCTCATGAACGAGTCAAAGATTGTACAGTTGAATATGTGGATATTGAAGGAACACGTAAAGTTGGAGGTATTGCAGGTCAAGTAGGAACAGGAAATGGTGTGTTACGCTCCACATACTCTTATGGAACGATTTCTTCTAATGCAACAGATACATATGTAAATCAAGAAGCAGGTAAAATATTTGTTGGGGGTATCATTGGCGAGGCTATTTGTAGTGTAGATCAATCAGGGTATGGAAAAACTGTTCTTAAAGAAAATACAGTTCATGATGCAAAAATTATGCAAAAAGAAAAACATGTATATGATGCTTTTTTGATGGAAATTTTGGGAGGAACAAGAGGATCTATTGGATTGATTGATGATCAAGGTGGACATCAAGTTTATGATTGTCACATCTATTTATATGGATTAGAATTAAATAATGAAAGTTGGATAATTCAAAATGAAGAAGAACTTTTTGCATTTTCTTATCTTGTAAACAATGGTTATTCGTTTCAAAATGAAAAAGTATGTCTTAAAAAAGATATAGATTTAAAAAATGAACCTTGGACACCGATTGGAAAAACATCTTTTTCCTTTAAAGGATCCTTTGACGGAGAACATCATACAATTTCTAATTTATTCATTGATGGTAAATCCTTACAAATTCGCAGTGGATTAGGTTTCTTTGGAAGTATTGAATCCACTAAAATTGAAAATTTTACTTTAAAAAATGTTCATATTGAACCGAATGATACTTATAAAGATGATGAAGATGGAGGATACTTTTCTTTTGGTGTTGGTGGAGTTGCAGGTTATGCGAAAAATGTAACTATTGACCATGTAAATCTTTATGGAAATCTTCATATTTTGGGATTTCAATACGTTGGTGGTCTTGTTGGGAATGGATATGCAACCATCACTCATTGTACAATTACACAAACATCAGGAATGGGGATTGCTAGTAATTGCATGTATGTCGGTGGTTTAATTGGTTTTCATGGAGAAGGAAGCTCAATGATTAGTTATAACACATTAAACCATGTTAAAGTTTTAGAAACCACTTCATATCAACCACAGACACCTGCAAATTACCCATTACAAGGTGCCATCGGTGGAATTACAGGAATTGCTCATTACCAAAATATCATCGAACATAATATTTTAAATGATGTTCAAATTATCATCGATGGAGCTGTCACAACAAATCCAGATACTCCTGGAAAAAGGGTTTATCAAAATCATGTAGGGGCACTTGCTGGTACATACACATACCAAGGAATCAATGAAAAATCACTTCCCATCATTCAAAATAACCAAGTTCAAGCAACAGTGATTTATCCAAATTCCAGAATTTTTCATATGGGGTTAGTTGGAGATGTATTGACCATTCCAAGTGAACAAAAATTAAGAAATTTACCATCAATTGATCAAAATACAGTATTGATTGACTGGAACAATATCAAAATTACGGGAAAACATACTTGTGAAATTGACTCGAAAGAAGGATTACTTGCATTAAGTCAATATCCAAGAGATCGTAAAACCCCCGATTTTTTCCAAATAGCAGAGGGAGGAGTTGTTCATGTTTTCTTAAATGAAGATGTAGATTTAGAAAATATAGAATGGACACCGATTGATGGTCAATTTTTAGAATTCGATGGAAAAGGTCATACGATATCTAATTTGTTTGTGAGTGATGGCTATTTTTCTGGCTTCTTTGGTTATGCTGGTGGATCCCATCTTCAGAATTTAACTCTAGAGAATGTACGTGTATCAGGATGTCAAGTTGGCGCTTTTGCTGGACAATCAGAAGGAGCAACATTTGAAAATTTAACTTTAAAAGGAACAGTTGATATTACATGGACAAATAAAGATATTACTGATCAAAAAGAATCTGGTGCAGGTATTATTACAGGTGTATGGGTAGAAGGAAATATTGTTTCTATTTATATTGATTGTATGTGCGATATAACCATTCATGAAAGTGAAGATTTAGAAACCAAGTTCTTAGAATATGCTGATAAAAACCATTATACAGGTCGATTATTCTTGGGATATGATAAAACTGATGTAACGGGAATCTACGATGAAAGAAAACAGGAGGAATAAATGAAAAAAACAAAAAGAATATGGATAAGTTCTATATTCATGATTATACTTTGTTTCAGTGT
>CANQVW010000158.1 GCA_947627395.1 uncultured Bacilli bacterium
GTTCGTGTTACCCACTCCTCGAGAAGTGGGCAAGAATAAAGACCTGTTCACGGGTAGCAAGTAACAAATGCGTGACTAGCAGGTCAATACTAAGTGCATTTGTGCGCTGTCTATAACGATTAGGGCTATGCCCGAAAATGAAATACCACTTGCTATGCGGGTGGATAATTATTGTCTACGATATAGTCCGAATCCCTCACGGCAAAAAAAACACCCTTTTGGTGGGTATTCATAGGGCATATCTTTTATCATTAAAATATTTTTTGTATTTTATCTTGTTGCATGATGTAAAAATGTGATATAATAACATAAATAGAAAAGGTGATATCAATGAGTAAAGAATTAATTATTGATTTTTGGAATACAATAGATAATCAAGAATGGAATTATTTATCTTCATTCTTTTTAGAGGATGCGAAAATAACTTGGCACAATACCTATATTGATCACCAACCTTTTGTAATGGACGTAGCAACTTTTTTAAAAATCCAAGAATCTTCCGATGCTCTATGGAGTTCTGTTGTTGAAAGAATAGAAATTATGAAAGATGGAATTATTTCAATTACAAAAAATGAAGGAAATCATCGATCTTATTATATTGTTTCGATTTTTGAATTACATTCAGGTAAAATTTCTCGTTTAGATCAATATTATGGAGTTATTAAAGAAAGAAGTAAATACAATGAAAATGGATGATGAAATGAAAAAAATAAATTTGAAAATAAAAAAAGTTGAAAAAAAGTATAAAAAGACTATCCAGATGATGAATAATTCTTATGATGCAGTTAATGACGTATTGGTAGATATTCCTTATTCGAAAGAAGAATTATCCTTAGAATTTGATTGTTATGTTCAAAATGTTCTATTAAAAGTAGCTTTAAGTGATCATGAATTAAGTTTAAACGAATTAGAAATGGTTCGCAAAATTGTTATTCATCAACCTAATGAAATATTAACTATGTTAGGATTAGAAATATCTGAAAAAAGTTTGCAAGAAGCTGAAAATAAATTAAATGAAAAACTAAAAGAAATTCCTAAATTTATAAAAATTTTTGCTTCCGCAGATTTAAAAATGAATCAACTAAGAAGACATCCAAAAAATTATAGTAAAAAAATATTTAATTCCCTATTAAGTTTAATTACTTCCATGATGCAAGCAGACGGAATTATTTATACCACAGAAGTATTGAAAAGTCATGTGGTGTTAGAACCCATTGTTTCTTTTTATGAAGAGGAAGGATTATGTTAGATCCTAATTCACGTTTAGAAGAAGCAAAAAAGAAAATCAAAAAAAGAGAGGGCATAGGGACTTTACAGGAAAAAACACTTCATTTCATTTTGAAGAATTATTATGAAAGTGATGAAAGTAAACAAGAAAAGAAAATAGGAAATTATTATGCCGATATATTTAATGGTAATGAAATTATTGAAATACAAACAAGACAATTCAATCGATTAAGAGAAAAGTTAAATCATTTCTTGGCTCTTTATCCGGTAACTGTTGTTTATCCAATGATTCATGAAAAATATGTTTATTGGGTTTCTCCTGAAACAGGTGAAATCAGTGGAGGAAGAAAATCTCCGAAAAAGTGTACTTTAACTGAACTTTTTTATGAACTTTATAAAATTAAGAAAGAATTAACTCATCAAAATTTACATTTAAAAATTCTTATTTTAGATATAAAAGAATATAAATATTTAAACGGATGGAGCCGAGATAAAAAAAGAGGAGCATCAAAATTTGATCGCATTCCCTTAAGAATTGTGAATGAAATTTCTATTGATACTATTCAGGATTATCAAAAATTAATGCCCAATTTACCCAATACCTTTACAAGTGATATTTATGCAAAATGTGCTGGATCTTCTATTCGATATGCAAGAATCGCTTTACATGTTTTATCTTATTTAGGTTTAGTAAAAGTGATTGGAAAGGATGATAAAAAAAATCTTTATCAAAAAACTTTCAAATAAAAAGGAGAATCAAAATGACCAAAGTGTTTTTAATTTGTGGAAAAATATGTAGTGGCAAAACTGTTTATGCAGAACAATTACGAATTAAACACAAAGCTATTTTATTATCTGTTGATGAAATCATGCTTTCTATATTTGGCTTGTATACAGGAAGTTTGCATGATGAATATACTAAAAGCATTAAAGAAATGCTGTTGAAGAAAACATTGGAAATTATTGAAGTGCATGTTTCTGTTATTCTAGATTGGGGTTTTTGGACAAAAAAAGAAAGAGAGTATGTTCGAAATTACTTTAAAGACCATCATATTGAATATGAATTTTATTATATAGATATTCCTAATGAAGAATGGAAGAAAAGAATAGAACAAAGAAATTATCTCGTCCAAACAAAAGAAATTCAGGCTTATTTTGTAGATGAAAATTTATTGAATAAAACAAATCGACTATTTGAAATTCCTGATCAAAATGAAATAGATTTATGGATAAAATCATAAAAAGGGCTGAGAAAAAACCTGACTTTAAAAAGCAAGTTTTTTTCCAGCTCTTTATTTTTCCCATTCTTCATCTGTATATTGATAACTCAAATAACGGATTCCCCCAAACTCAATCAGTGGGAGATA
>CANQVW010000159.1 GCA_947627395.1 uncultured Bacilli bacterium
GAAAATGGCAATTGAATTACCAACATATCAAAGAGATGACTTATTTGCATATGATGCTAATAAGATTGATGAATCTTCATTAACTCCAGAAAGTGAATGTTCATCTTATAAAGGATTATTAAGCGACTTACATAAAGTATCATTACGAATTAGTTAAAGAGGGAGGGAGTATCAGGAAAACTAAAAATGTTTTCCAAATATCATTATGTTAAAATACATTATAAAAAGAATATTGATATCTATACTCGTTCTATTTGGTGTTTCTGTCATCATATATACACTTGTTCGTATGATGCCTAATGATTATGTAGATACAAAATTTGCAAGTCAATTACAATCTGGAACGATTACACAAGAAGAAATTCAAAAATTTAAAGATTTATATGGTATTGGCGATAAATCTCTTGCTGGAATTACAAAAGGATATTTACGATGGATTGGGAATCTTTGTAAAGGAGAACTAGGGAATTCATTTAAATATGAAAAGCCTGTTTCTAAAGTAATTGTTGAAAACATGGGAATTTCATTCACAATTGCTTTAATTGCCACCGTCTTACAATTCTTAATTGCCATTCCTCTAGGAATATCAAGTGCAACACATCAATATTCTGTTCGAGATTATTTGGTTACCATCTTTACAATGATTGGATTATCTTTACCAACTTATTTCTTTGCAGCCATTTTAATTAAAGTATTTGCTGTTGATTTAGGATGGTTCCCAACCATTGGGTTGTTAAGTCCAGGTAAAACTTTCCCAGATACTTTTGCAGGATGGTGGGCTGAGTTTTTCGATAAGGCCCATCACCTAGTGCTTCCAGTAACTGTTTCTGTATTACTATCTATTGGCGGTTTAATGCGTTATACAAGAACCAATACCTTAGAAGTTTTAAATGCAGATTATATTCGTACCGCTCGTGCAAAAGGATTATCAGAGAGAAAAGTTATTTATGTACATGCATTTAGAAATACCATGATTCCTCTTGCTACTTTGTTAGCTGGAATTTTACCATCTTTGTTTGGTGGTATGATGATTACAGAGCAAGTGTTTGGTATTGATGGAATTGGTCGTTTAGCCTATAATGCTTTAAACGATGGAGATGTACCATTTGTTATGGGATATAACATGTTTTTAGCTGTTTTAACCATTATTGGTACTTTATTCTCTGATATTATGTACTCAATTGTTGACCCAAGGGTTAAATTAGATAAGTAGGTGTTTCATATGGAAGAAAAAGATATAAAAGTCGAAGAAGAAGTTATAGAAACACCTCAAGGAGAGGAAGAAATCTCTGAAGAAACGTACCAACAAATGAGTCCATTACGTTTGGTATTAAGAAGATTTTTTAGATCCAAACTTTCCATTGTCGGTTTATTGATGATTCTATTTTTGTTTCTATTTTCTTTTCTAGGTCCTGTGATTTATTCAAGATGGGGAGAAACACAAACAGATGATAGACCTTTCAATGCTTATTTTGATACAGAATATCATGTACAAGATCCTGAAGGAAATGATGTTGTTGTCCTTCTTCAAGTTGAAAAAGTAAAAAATTTAAATGATAAAGCTGCTCCGAGTAAAGACCATATTCTAGGAACAGATACGAGAGGAATGGATGTCTTTGTTCGTTTGATGTATGGAGGAAGAATTTCCTTGTTTATTGGCTTCATTGTTGTTTTTTTAGAAACGATTTTAGGAATTCTATTCGGTGGTCTTGCAGGGTATTTTGGAGGTTGGGTAGATAATGTAATTATGCGTATTGTAGATATCTTTAATTGTATTCCTACATTACCGATATTATTAATTGCATCTGCTGTTTTAAATGCTTATCCAAGCCTAACTCAGAATGTGAAAATATATTTATTAATGATCATTATTACGATATTTGGTTGGAGCGGTTGTGCTCGACTTGTACGTGGTCAAATCTTAAGTTTACGTGAACAAGAGTACATTACAGCAACAGAAGTTATGGGATTATCGACTTCTCGTAAAATATTTAGGCATTTAATTCCAAATGTTATGCCACAATTAATTGTTTCCGCAACTTTAGGTTTAGGAAGTGTCATTTTGTATGAATCTACACTAAGTTATTTAGGCTTAGGTGTTCAACTTCCTTATGCTGCGTGGGGAACAATGATTGCTCAAAGTAATGATCCAGTTATTTTATCCTATTATGTGAATATGTGGCTTCCAGCTGGTATATTAATTGTTATAGCTGTATTAGGATTTAATTTTGTTGGTGATGGCCTTCGTGACGCCATGGATCCAAGGGCAAAGAAGTAGGTGATTTAGATGGCAGAAAAGAAAAAGAATCAAAATTACCTATCTTTAAAAGAAAGTCGTCGTATCTTAAAATATAACATCAAACAGATGAAATATTATGAGCGATTAAAAAAGAAAAAAGTCGATGCTTCTTATTACACAACAACCATGAAAGATCCAAATAATCTTGTGGAAATTGACCAATTAGAAACCCATTTCTTTACCGATAATGGAACAGTAAAATCCGTTAATGGAGTT
>CANQVW010000160.1 GCA_947627395.1 uncultured Bacilli bacterium
ATTATCAAGAACACACTTTTGTCAATGGAAAATGTAGTGTATGTGATTATGAACACACACACGAATTTAAAGAAGAGTGGAGTACGAATGAAACCCATCATTGGCATGATTCCTCATGTGGACACAATGTAACTTCCGAATATGGAACGCATACGTTTGTGAATGGTAGATGTAGTGCATGTGGATATGAACAAAAAGACAATGTTCCAACATTTACAGTCACTTTTGATCCAAATGGTGGACAAATGACAACAACCTCTGTCAAGGTTAAACAAGGTAATAAAGTGACTCGTCCTGAAGATCCAATTAAAATTGGGGAAGAATTCTTAGAATGGACAACAGAAGATGGCAAGAAATTTGATTTCAATAAAGAAATTACACAAGATATTAAATTAATTGCGAAATATGATGTTGACCCATATACTTATACAGTTACATTTAATACTGAAGGTGGTTCCCCAATTGATCCAATCACAGGAATTAAAAGAAATGCAACCATTACAGAACCTACACCACCAACAAAGGCAAATTATTCATTTGTCGCTTGGTATAATGAAGGTGAAATTTTTGATTTCTCAACACCTATTGTGAAAAACATTACTTTAGTTGCTGTATGGAAAGTCGTACAAATCACAGTCACTTTTGATTGCCAAGGTGGAAGTATTGTCCCAGCTCAGTTCTTAGAAAGTGGACAAAAAGCAACAAGACCAGAACCACCAATTAAGGGGGACTCTGAATTCTTAGGTTGGTATTTAAATGGTGAATTATATGATTTTGATTTACCGGTTACCCAAAGCATTACTTTGGTTGCCAAATGGTTAGATAACATTACCATTGAATTTTCTAATCCAGAAGCAAAATATACTTGGCAAAAATCCATTAAATTTGTCATTAAACCAGGAGAAAGCATTCGTGAACAATATAATGCTTATGAAGCACCTGAAGATTTACTAAATCCAGATTCTGGATTTAGTCACGATCATTTCATCTTCCTAGGTTGGTTTATTGGTGAAGATGAATTTGATCCTGATCAAATCTTCCAGGAAAGTACAGTGATTGTCGCTAAATGGGATAAATATTATACAGTCACATTTGCCAATTCAACTGAACCCGAACAAGTTATTCACGATGGTGAAAGAGCAACATCTCCAGGATTAGAAATTCAAGATCAACAAGGACATCCAATTGATAATTGGTTCTATAATGGAGAAGTATTTAATTTCTCTACCCCAATTACAAGCAATGTAACTGTTTTTGCTCGATATCAACATTATTTAACATTCAATTCTGTAGGTGGAACAGATGTCCCTAGACAAACTATTCGTTACAATGCCTATGGTGTTGAACCTGAAACACCACCCACAAGAGATCATTATTATTTCTTAGGTTGGTATAGTAATGGTAGAGAATTTGTTTTTGATCAAAATCCAATTACCGAAGATATTACCATTACAGCTCGTTGGGCATACTTATTTGAAGGAAATGGAACAGAAGAAGATCCATATTTATTAAAAACTGCAACAGATATTATGATGTTCTCTGAACTTATCAATCAAGACATGGCAGACCCAAGAGATGGAAGACCATACTTTGATTTATATTATCAAGTTGAAAATGACATTCAATTAGATGGTGTTGAATTTAAACCTGTTATGAACTTCCAAGGTCATTTTAATGGGCAAGGATATACCATTTCTAATTTCCATATTTCAACACAAAATCAAAGCAATGTCGGATTCTTTGGCACAATTGTCGGTACACAAGAGGGTACCTTTGGTGTTGTCAAGAATTTAAAATTAAGTGAAGTCACTCTTTCAGGAGAAAGAGCACAACACTCTAATGTTGGTTTACTAGTTGGTTATGCAACAGGTGCTAAAATCTATGGATGTAGTGTTGATGGCTCCATTGTTTTAAACAAAGCTAGAATGGAAAGAGCAACATTAGGTGGTTTAGTTGGAAGAAGTGAATCTTCAGAAATATATGCAAACTTTGTCAATGTTGAAGTAAAAGGTGGAGATGTTGTTGGTGCCATCGTTGGATACTTAACCAATGATTCCGTTCTATCTACATCTTATGTTACAAGCACATCTACCGTTCAATTGTATCGTAGTGGTGTATATAGTGGTTTAGTTGGTCAAGTAGATCAAGGCTCAATCGTAACCAACTGTGTCACTCTTGCATCTTTAATTGAATCAGATTATACAGTATCTACCCTTTCTTCTAAAAATGCCTTAGGAAGTGGAACAGGAAGCTTTGTAAATTGTTACAGTACCAATGTAACGTTTGATAAACTTTCATGGAATGCCTTAGATTGGGATACCTCTAAAGATGTTCCAGAACTAAAAGTCGTTCCAGATACACATCCTGATGTTACATTAACCATTTCTTACCAAGAAAATAATCAAACAAAAACAAAAACTTACACCTATCCATATGGATCTACAGTTTCTTCCTTAGAACCAATTGAAGGAAAAGCAGGTTATACTTTCGTAGGATATAAACAAAATGAAAGTATCTTTGATCCAAATGCTCCATTATATGCAAATACAACGATTTCTCCATATTATGATTCTTATGAATTTATGATTGGAACCTGGGTTGATGGCGAAGACCAATGGATTGAAATTGGATTAAGTAATGGTGCATTAAACGTAAGAGCCTCTTTATATACAGGTGAATATAGTGAAGCTTATCCAAGTCAATTCCGTGAATTCA
>CANQVW010000161.1 GCA_947627395.1 uncultured Bacilli bacterium
CATTCTTTTGCCGGTTCAACCCCATCGGTCGTGCATGTGGCTGGCGTTCCTTTGTCAACATCTATATATGAATGACCCGTTGGCGGAATGGAATAGGTGACTTCTTCGTTGCAGATGGTGCAACGAGCAAAATTCGTGCCTGGCTCCTCACACTTAGGGGGAATGTATTTGTAACTGATAGACCTGTGGCCTCGTGCGGGAACGGTGTCCCTTTTTGTCTCCCCGCATATGGTGCACTTGTACAGCCCAATCCCACTTTCCGTGCAAGTAGGGCCTTCGGGGTCGTCCGGTGACCATGTCTCGGACATATACTCCCATTTATGCTGATGTTCGCCTCCTAAAGAGCATGCTGAAAGCCCACCGACCGTAATAGCAAGACAGACAGCAACGAACATCAATCGAAAGATTTTCGTTTTCATAGATTTTTTCCTCCAAATATTTTTCTGAAATTTCGTTTGGGTCCAACAATGTCAAACCTTCAACTCTGATTATATCACAATTGGCGTCAAAAAAATAAATTTTATTCTTTTTATACTATAATAAAATTTTTTCGACGCTCTATCGTTTGAAAATTACAAAGCGGCGTAATGACTCAAATCATTACCATGATTTCAGATAAATAATAAAGGCACACATGTAACGATAAATAAAAAGATTTTTCGTAACTTTCGAAAAGTTCAATGCGTTACAGAGCTCTATTACGCAGTCTGGTGTTCATACCACATTTATAAAATTTCTAAATCAATTATAGCACTTTTTTATAAAACAGTATGTGAAAGTATGTTATACTGTGAAATAAAAAATCAAAAAAGGTGTATTCAAACAAAATTTAGTTTTGTGACTTCCTATGGAGCACACCCTAAAAGCTAACTTTTTTTGTTTTTATGCTTCCATTAAGTGGTAAATATGATAAACAATATTACCATATGGATCAATTGTAATCATTGCCATGTACATTTCATCTTCTTGTTGGAAGACAACTTGCAATGAACCATTCGCTAATAAATCAATACTTGCATCTTCTAATAGAACACCATTTAAGAAGACAGCACCATCATTTAAGCTTAGGCTGTTTGCTTCTTGATTTACCCCTGTGAATTCGAAAACACCATTGAAGCGAACGATATCTTCATTATAGAAAATAACATTGTCAAATAAGTTTTCAATTCCCATTGAGTCACCAATATAAGCTTCTCCATCAATAATATCAATGCCATAGACTTCATCAATGATATATAAGCTTAAGGTACCATTTTCAAAGTAGATAGAACCTTGACGAATGGTTACAAGTAATTCATCCGCATCTAAATCGATGATCTTAGAGAAAGATAATACAGGTACTATTGTATTTCCATCTAAAGAGCGAGCATAAGAATAAGAAATATCTTCTGCTGTGTATTCATCACCATCAATGGATAATGTAACTCCATCAAATGTAATATTGTGATTATCATTTAAATCAGCTGTTGTAAAGTTACCTCTAAATCCATCAATGTCATCACGATATACTAGGTTATAACCAGTAGATGTTTCTTCATCAAGGAAGTGTGTTAAGGAAACATAATGATTGTAATAATACAGCATATAATTACCCTCACCATTCATATCAATACCCACCATGATGATAACATATTGATCCATGAAGATATTTGGTAAATCATAAATATATGCAATGGATAGATATGCTGTTTCATATCCTGGTTCATTCACTGTAATTTGATCACTTTGAATCATAACAGTTGTACTTCCATCTGTCCATGTTCCACTCATTTGATTGATAACATCTTCTATGGTTGTTGTTTTGAAATACAAATATTGGGTTGTATAATCGTATGTTCCTTCTTCATCATCATCGCCATAAACAACATCATAACTATTATAATCATATACATACATTAATTCATAGCCATATTCATAGGAATAAATTAGATGTAATCTTTCAAATGTTTCACCATTATCAAAATAAAATTCTAAGGCAACTGAACCACTATAACCATTGTAAACCATATTGATATCTTGTTCAACATCATTATAGAATACATGATAACGATCATTTTCATAAGTTACTGTAATTCTGTCTATATTTTGTCCATCATAATAATTCCATGAACCGATTAATTGGTCAAGGATATCTTTTTTGTAATAAGTGGTTACTAATTGATACTTACTTTGTGCTTCATCATATTGATATAAATATCCGATACCTGGACGAATAAAGGCAACCCTAAATTGATATTTGACACCATCGACTTCATAATTGGCAACAAAGTCATAATATCTTGCATTTGAATTTTCTATTAATTCTTCATTTGTTGGATAATACCATCCATATTCAAAGTCATATCCATTGATTGTTTTATTTTCATGATCAAAGACTAGTTGTTCTTGTCCTTCATCATTAGAAACCCAAGTTCCATTGTAAGCATCGTAATCATATTTGAAGCTTTCAACAGTTGAATATTGAACGTCTAACAAGTGACCAGGGCGATTTGGATCTTCATAATAAAACATAACCCAACCTGTTCCTGAATATTGACGAATGTAATAAGTTTCATCATCTACAGTAAAGCGTAAATATTCAAAGTAATTATTTTCCCATCCAG
>CANQVW010000162.1 GCA_947627395.1 uncultured Bacilli bacterium
CAAGAAATGATTTAGGTAGACCAACAACAACACCTATTCAAAATAAGAATGATTTTATGAGTTATATAAGAAAATAAATATTTTACAATACTAAATCTAAAAGGACTATCTCATGTAAAAATTATTGATATGAAATAGTCCTTTTTTAATTTTATCAAACTATTATTAAAGTTTAACTCCTTTTTATAACTTCTAGAATATATTTTCTTTAAAATCACTATTATAATTAATATAATGTATAGTATTATTTCTTTGAAATACTATTTCTTACTTCATCTATAGTATATAATCAAGTAGAAAAAAAGAAACATAAAATTTTGTGGACTCGTAGAAATAACAATTAAGAAAATAAAAATCAATGCATATTCATTCTATGATGAAGAACTATTATTAAGTATATTAGGGATAGTAAATAAAATAGGATTGATTTAATAACCATAGAAGCATGTGGATATACAGATTTAAGAAAAGGAATAAATGGATATATTTAGTAGATAGTCATTTAAAGTTAGATTCATTTGAAAATTCATTATTTCTATTTTGTAATAAAGATAAAAAGTTATTATTAAATGGATTAAAACTTGAATCAAGCATTAAAAAGGTGGTAACTATAAAAACTTAGATAAAAATATACTAAATAGTAAAACAATAGTTTTTACATTAATAGTATATCTTCTTATTTAATTATTAGCATTCATTAAAATATTATAAACATCACTACTATTTAAAGTGATGATAGAGCCTATAGTTCTTTTATCATCATTAGTTATTTTTAAAGAAACAGTTTTAATATCATCATTTGTTAATTTAAGTCCTAATTCTTTTAAATTAATTGGCATGTTTAATTTCTTAAAAAATAATTCAAGATTATTAATAGTTATTTTTAAAACATCTATTAATTTTTCATCATATAAGTTAAATAGTTTTTTCCCTAAATCTATAAAACGTTGTGGATTTTGAATGCTAACGTATCTTGCCCAACTTGCCCATATTGCTGAGAGTCCTGCACCATGCGCTACGTCATATAATGCTGAAAGATCATGTTCAATTTGATGACAAGCCCAATCTCCTTTATTATCATTTCCTAAGGCCATAAGTCCGTTATGTGAAACAGATGATGCCCACATAATATTGGCTCTTGCATCATAATCATTTAAATTATTTTGTAATTTTAATCCATTTTCCATAACGGTTTTTAATAATGCTATTGAAAAATTGTCAGTCAACTCAAGTGATTGTCCAATATGAAACCACCTTTCAAGAGTATGCATGATAATATCAACAATACCACAATTTGTAACATATATGGGAACTGAAAGTGTTAATTCTGGATTTAATATAGCAAAAACTGGTTTACAGTATTTGCTGCTACATCCTCTCTTCATAGGTATTCCATCATCATTTGTTAAAACAGCTGTATCACTCATTTCACTTCCAGAAGCAGCATTGGTTAGTATTACACCTACAGGATAAGAGCCATTCACTTTTTTTAATCCCATGTAATAATCCCAAATATCTCCTTCATTTGCAAGGCCATATCCAATAGCTTTTGCTGTATCAATAACAGATCCTCCACCAATTGCCAAAATAAAATCGACATCTTCATTTTTGGCTAGCAAAATTCCCTTTCGAACTAAAGAAACTCTGGGATTAGCAATTACTCCTCCAAGTTTTACAACTTCAATTTTATTTTCAGTTATTTTTTCTTCAATTTTCTTCAATAAACCATTAGTTTCAATGATGCGTTGACCAAAACATATTAAAACTTTTTTAACATTATATTTTTTTAATATAATTCCAATATCATTCTCACTATTTTTTCCAAAATAAATTTGAGTAGGTAAATACAACTCTGAGATACTCATAAAATTCTAAACCCTTTCATTGTTTTAATTTATTAGCATAATGAAATAACAAACAATTATTAAATTTTTATATTTTTTGTTGAAAATAAATTCATTATTTTTGATATACATATAGAAATGTCATTTTCTATATATTCAAATGATTGATTAATTTGTAATGCATGTACAAATGCGGCAATTTGATATCTAATTCCTTCTCCATTTAATTGATAAAAATATTTTTTATTTTGTGATGAATCTTCATATCTAATTTCAAAATAATCTGTTTTCCACCATGGAGCTGGAATATAAATATATCCTTCTGTACCTGAAATTATCATTTCACCTTCTGATTTTATTTTATTACTGACTTTAATAGCTGCAACACTATGTTCATATAAGAAATTTATTTTAGTAAAATCTAATTTATTAGTGTTTGAAGTTATTATATCAATACTTTTATAATTTGTTCCCAAAATTTGTAAGACCGGTAATAAAGTTGTTGGTCCCCATCGATAAATGCTATTCCAATTTACACTCCCCTCTTGTCGATCTAAACTTGTACACGTTGCATCTAATGAAACAACATTTCCTATTTTACCAGTTTTAACTAAAAGCAGCATTCTATTATAGGCTGTGACATATGCTGTTTTTATATTTTCTTGTAGCAAACATTTATTCTTTTTAGCTAAAGAAAACAATTCTTTTGTTTCGTTAGAATCTAATGTAATTGGAGATTCACACATTACATTTTTTTTATTTTCTAAGGCTCGTTTTACTAATCGATATCTTTCTAAAGGATTTGAGTAGATATAAACACTATCAACTTGTTTTAATAATTCTTCAAAGTCATCTGTATAGTACTTTATATTTAATTTGTTTTTATATAAATTTACATTATTTGTACAAATACCAACAATCTCAACGCCATTAACAAAAAAACATTCTTTAGCAAATTTTATTAAATAAGATGAATCACCAACTAATCCAAGTTTAATTTTTGATTTTTCATCTCTTATTTGAGAGCTTGAAATACCTTTAGTTCTTTCTAAATAAATTACTTTACAAAATTCATTTAAATAATCAAATTTACCTTTCCAATCGGATCCTATAGCAAATATATCAATATTATATTTTTTAATATCATCAATTTTTTGACCTTCATATTCTTCAACTATAATTTCATCAGCAATTCCAAGCGCACGAACAGCTTCAATTCTTTCAATTAGTGTTTGTTGAACATTTATCTTTCCCCTACTTTTATCATAATCATCAGCCGTTACACCAACGATTAAATAATTTCCAAGAGCTTTTGCTCTTTCAAGTAATCGAATGTGTCCAATATGAAGCAAATCAAAAGTTCCATATGTTATAACTTTTATCATAATTGTATTCCTAAATATTTTCTGGAACAACTACTTCTATTAAGGTAGGTTCGTTTTTAATTTTAATTTTTTTTATATCATCAATATTTAATATCTTTTGATATTTAAAATCAAAGGCAAAGGCAATTTTTTCAAAATTTGCAGAACGATATCCTGATGTTTCTGTCGTCGTAAAATAGTTACCATTAAAAATTTTCTTTTGAAATTCCATTATGTCTCCTAGACAATGGTTGTTCATAACAATAACATTGATGGGAATTCTTTCTCTACTTATAAATTCCATTTCTTGTATATTCATCATAATTCCACCATCTCCATTAATGCATATTACAGGTCTTTTTATTGCATAATAAACTCCTATTGATGCAGGAAGTGAATATCCCATAGACACAAGTCCTGAAGATTGAAATAATCTTTGATTTTCTTTAAATTGAAAATCAGACATCACCCATCTTCTATGACTGCCTACATCAACTGTTATAAAACTATCTTGCGGAACTATTTTACTTAATTCATTCATAAATAAAGCTGCAATTTTATTTTTGCTTTCTCTTTTTGCTTGTGCTTTTTTTAAATTTAGACAATACTGTAACCAATCTTTATTTTTTTCCTTAATAAAATCTAATTTTTCTATTAATTGAGGAATTAAATATTTTAAGTCAGCGCAAATTTTAATTTCATTATGTAATTCAACATCTAATTCTTCTTTATCTACATCAATTCGAATAATAATTGCATTTTCACCAAATTTGATTCTATTATTACATACCTGTTTAAAATTTAATCTTGCACCAAATGTGATGAATAAATCACATTCTTGTACAACTTGATTCGCCGATATGTCTCCATCTATACCTATATACCCAATTTTATTAATATGATTTGTATATAAATCAAAGGCAACTAAGGTCGTCAAAATTGGAATATTACATTTTTTAGATAGTGTTAATATTTCATTTTCTAATTGTGCTTGTTTAATTCCATTACCTACTAAAAGTGCAGGTTTTAAAGATTTATTGATTCGTGAAATAATTAAATTAACTTCATTTAAATAGCTATATTTATCTGGTGTTACAAAATGAATTAATTCTTCCTCATTAATTTCTGCGCGTTGAATATCACTTGGTATATCTAATAAAACGGGACCTGGTCTTCCATTTAAAGCAGTATAAAATGCCTTTTCAAGATAATATGCTATATCATTTTTATTAATTACCATAATACTTATTTTTGTTATTGGCTTAACAATATTGACAATATCAATTTCTTGTGATGTTAATTGTCGAATATTTTTTTCTTTTTTTAAAGATGAATAGTCTTTATCCCCAACAATAAATAGTGTAGGAATAGAATCGCAGAATGCATTTGCTATTCCTGTAACTAAATTCGTTCCACCAGGTCCTGAGGTAGTGTATGCAATACCAATTTTATGAGTTGCTTGAGCATAACCACATACAGCAAATGATTCTGCTTGCTCATGATAAAGTAAATGGGTTTTAATTTTAGATGTTGATAATGAATTCATTAAATGACCACACCCAACACCTGGATATCCAAATATATCAGTTACATTGTTTTCTTCAAAGAATTTAATTATATAATCAGATACTTTCATTGCTTTCCTTCTTTATTTTTAATAATCTTTCTTCAATAAAATCATGGTTACATACTATTTTTTCTTCATCACTTAAGGTATCTAAAAATTTTTTAAAAAGAGTTATTCCTTTTTTGTTTTCTTGAAAATAAGTGGCAAAATTAGGATTACAATCGTACACTGATGAAAGATAATAGTATAATGAATATCCCCAAATATTATTCTCTTTGTTGAATTTTAAGATGACTTTTTCAATAATTGAAATTAAATTACTGATTTTATATTTTGTCTGATACCTTTCATTTAAATATTGCAAAATAATTTCTGTATTTAAGTTTCCTGCTCCGCGCCCCATTCCAAATAATGATGAATCAAAACACAATTCATGTTCTAACTTGAGTGATAAAATCGCTTGAGCACAGGAAATAGCTTGCATTTTGTTGTTATGACCATGGTAGCCAATTTTAATGCTTTTGTCTAAATACGTATCAGCTAATTGAATATATTTTATTATTTGTTCACTATTTAATGCTCCCCAAGTATCTACTACGTAAACTGCATATGGTTTAATTTCATTAGATAGTTTCAACAAATATATCCATTCATCCTCATTATATTGTTCTACTCTTGATGGTTGTACTGTAATTTTGTAACCTTTTTCAATGACTTTTTTTATATAATCAAAATGTTCATGAATTAGTCTTTTCCAAATACATATACGAATTAGATCTACTTTTGTATCCTTGGCATCACACAATTTATCAAGAGGATAAGGATTAAATGCTTCAATCATTGTTGAATAAATGATTTCTTTCTTTTTATTTTCTAATAATTTATCAACTTGATTCATATATTGAAATATAGTTCTATTCTCATTGAAGGTTTCATATCTCATGAATCCCAGTTCAATAATATCTATTTTTGAATTTTCTAATTCATTGATTATTTCTTCTATTTCTTTCTTACCAAAAGTCCAATTATTGGCATAACCCCCATCTCTTAAGGTACAATCTAAAATTTTCATATTATGCTGCCTCACATTTTATTTTAATAATTTGTATAAATCTATTAAATTATATTTTCATCTAACTAGCAGTGTGTGTAATAGAATTTTTAAATTACTATTTGGAACAAAAATTGTATTAAATTTCAGTGCTATTCTATCTACTAAATCATAATCAATAGTATTTCTATTAAAATATTAACCTGAACTTTTTAAATTTTAAAATTTATTTATCTAATGATTTAATTTTGTAATTTCCTAAGTCAAAACGTATATTATGTTGTCTACGTTCTGAAATAGGTGGTAATTTCATATAGTCACCATACATTTCATTTAAAATTAAATCATATTGTTTTGAAATTGGAAATTTTACTCCTTCAAATTCAGTATATATTATTTCTTTAAAATAACTTATTTTTTTTAACTCTTTTTTATAAGAATAGGCTCCTCCCCACTCAATACAATATTTGCAATTTGTTAAATGATTATATTTAATCATTTCTTTTGAAAACATTCTTTTTATTTTATTAGTTGAAAAGGGTAAATATATTATTTTTAATATGAAATACAATATTTTACCTATCAGTTTTTCAAATTTATTTTTATGAATTAATACTTTGCAATTGCATCTAACTAACAATATTTTTTTCATTGATAATATTTTTATTTTTTGGAACCATCTTTTAACTTTATTATTCGAAACTTTATCAAATGGAAAAATATCAATATAAACTCCTTTACTAACGTTGCTATTTAGGGAACTTTCTTCTAATAATTCAGTTCCATTAATTTTTAATTTAGAAAATGGTAATGGAGAATTGTCATTATCCCAATTATATAATTTGTATTCTTTGTTAATTTCAGCATTACACACTTTTAAAAATAATTCATAATCCTCTCTCATCATTATTACATCAATATCATCATCCCATGGAATGAACCCTTTATGTCTAACTGCACCTAAAAGTGTGCCGCCAGATAAAAAATATTTAATTGAATATTTTTTACAAATTCTATCTAATTCAATTAGTAAATCTAGTTCTGCTAATTGTAGCATTCTTAAATTTGTTGTATTCATAATGTTAAAATCATTCCCTTCACGTATGTTTTATATTATTTAATAATTATTATATTTAATTAAATAAATTGTTTATTGTAATAATACGTTTTATATATTATTATTTTATTAAATTATGTACTCTATTTCTTTTGTCTTTAAATCTATGATCCATATATCCAGATATACAAAACCTAACCATACTCATTGACCACCATGATTCTATATTAATTCTATCGAGTAATAAATGATTAGTTGTAGAAATAATGGGAGAAGATAATGTTGTCATAGAATACTTATATCCTGCTTGTTTAATTACATCACTTGCTTCTTGTGTATATGTGTTTTCTTCTCCGCCACACCAACAAAATATTTTGATCTCTTGCTTTACAATTTTTTCAAGTTCTTGTTTAGCTTCTATAATCTCATGATGTAATATTTCATTAGTGTCATTTATATTCATTCTATGATGTGTATATGTATGACATCCAATTACATGTTTTTTATTTATTAATTCTAATATTTGGTCCTGAGTCATATAATTGGATATTATATTATAATCTTTATTTTTATATCTTTTTTTTCCAATAAGTCCAGTAGATACAAAGTAATACCCGGTTGCATTATATTTCTTTAATATCGGATAAGCTACTTGATAATTATCTAAAAATCCATCATCAAAAGTAAACATAATACCTGGTTTATCTTTAAATTGATATTTTCCATCTAGAAATAATTCTAATTTATTCATATCACAATTTTCAAAGTTTTTTAAAAGCCATTGAACTTGTTTTTCAAAATTTTCTTTAGAAGATATAGGAGTCATATGATAATTAATAATACGTATATAATTATTGTTATATTGTTTATTTAGTTTTTTTTGCTTATATGAATTAATTCCAAATAAATCATATACTTTTGCTAATGTTTTTTTTATTGTAAAACTCAATGACATTTTTATTTTCTCCCCCTATAAACTTTCTTTTAATATAGTAACGGTATGTTTTTTTACTGGTTTAACTACCTATTACATAATATTTAAAATTAATTTTTTTATTTATTAATTCATTTTAATCCCTATATCTAAAAGCTGAATACATCAAAAGACATGAACTTATTATTGGTTTTAGATTACTTATAAATCTTCTAACAATCTCTTTAATTCCTCTACACTATCACACATAGAAATACAATTCATATTTTTTATATCTTCTTTATTCTTAAATCCAAATCCATAGGTAACTCCTATAAATGATATATCAGCTTTCATTGCACCTATAGCATCATATATACTATCCCCTATTAATATTGTTTCATCTTTATTTATATAAAGTGTATTGATAGCATCATATATTAAATCTTCTTTACTTTGTTTTTTATTAATATTTGTTCCTTTCACTACATCAAAATAGGAATCTATTTTAAACTCTTCTAATATTTTATTAGCTGTTGTTTCTGCTTTTAATGTTGCTACACCTATTAATTTATTATTTTCTTTTAACTTCTTTAATAGTTCAGTAATACCAGGATATATCTTTACTTCTTTATATCCTTTTAATAATGCATATTCTTTATGATATTTTACAGCATTACTTAATTTAGCTTCTTCAAGAGAAAATACTCTTTTATAAGATTCTTCCATAGGTGGTCCTATAAAGGTATATTTTTCTTCTAAGGATATTTCTTTTAAATTTAATTTACTAGTTACATACTCAATACTATTTAATATACCTGGTGATGTATCTGCTAGTGTTCCATCAAAATCAAAAAGAATTAGTTTATAATTTGTATTTTGTCGGTGTAATAAATTCATATTCTATTCCTTTTAATGATGAAATTAATTGTTTTGAAATTTCATCATTTTTCTTTTTGACTGTTTCAAAATCTAATTCGTTTTTATAACTTGAAATAAAATAATTAAGAGAAGGATTAATATCAAAGCCATCAAATCCAGCAAGAAATATCTTCTTTACTCCTATTTTTTTAAAAAGTCTAATTAACATAGCAAGAGCATTATCTGAACTAGCACCTTCTCCTAACAAACTTGCATAATCTAATATCAATGGTGAATGAAAATCTTTTGAATTTAGATTAGATGTAATAAGATGGATAATATTTTTATTGTGTTTTTTGTTTAAGTTAACTCTTTTTTCATTACTGAAAAAAACAGCATTTAAAGGAAACATATCATTTATAAAATGAATAGATACAATAAAGAATTTATGTTGTTCAATTTCTTGTTTAATTTTTTCTTTATAAACTTCAATACTATTTCCAGGACCTAAGATTAATATGTTTTTTTCTTGAATTAACTTTTGTAATTGTTTAATAGTATTGCTATCATCTATAGTACATTTTTGCATATTGAAATATAATGTTTCAATTAATTGTTCATTATATTCAGCTCTATCCTCAATACGAATTAGACTTAAAATTTTTTCAATTCTTTCGATACTTAAGGTTTCTTTTTTTATTAAGTAAGATGCATAATTTGGATGACACTTAACACTCGCTGAAATAAAATAAGGAAGTGCATATCCCCATTTTTGTTGTGAATATATAGGTAATAAATATTTGTCAGTTATATCAAGTAATGGGATAATAGAATATCTTTGTTCTATATAATTATTAATATAATCAGCAAATAACTCTGTAGCTAAATTTCCAACTCCTCTTCCCATTCCATAAACAGAAGAATCAATAATTAATTTTCTTTTACGATTTAGCTGTGTCATTTCTTGCGCATTAGAAAATGATAATTGTAAATTATTATGTGAATGAAAACCAATAATAATATTTTCATCCAAATTATTGTCAATCAAATAATAAAATCTTTTCATATCGTTAGGATACAATATTCCAAGAGTATCCACCAAATAAAAGGCAAATGGTTTTATCTCATTCACTTCTTTAATTAATTTCATTAATTATTATTAATTAAAAAAAAGAAATATTAAATGAGTATTATAAACTTTCCTTTAATATACTAACGGTATGTTTAAATCCTTTTCTTGCATTAAAACAACCAGTCCAATGTAATTCTTTTAAATGAGTATTTTCAAGAGATGAATTACTCATTGGATTAAAACTTTTCTTTTCGTTTTCACTTGCAACTTCATATATTAATTTAACTTTAGAAACATTAGATAATATTTCTGCCATTTCTTTTATTGTTATAATAGATTCTGGATTAGAAATATTATAGGCATAATTGTTTTTTCCTGAAATTAATACTTTTAGGATAGCTGAGGCACAATCAAGACAATAACAATAACTTCTTAATTGCTTCCCATCACTTTTCATTACAATATTTTCTCCTCTAGCTGCACTATATGCCCACATAGATGATACTCTTGTATCATTTGGTGATGCTGTTGGTCCATAGATGTGTCCTGGTCTTACTATGACACTTTCAATATGATATTCATAAGAATAACTAATACATAGTGTTTCTGTTGCTCTTTTACCTATTGAATATGAATTTCTTGGATTTAATAAATCTATATAACCATATTCATTTTCTTTATAGGGTTCATTATCTTTTTTCATACCATATACTTCACTACTTGAAATATATAAAAGTCTTTTTACTTTATACTCTTTTGCATAATTTAATAATTCTAACATACCTAAAAAGTTACTGTTCATCGTTTCAACAGGTTCCCTCATAATCATATCTGGTGTAGCATTACTTGCTCCATGAATTATATAATCACAGGGAATAGTTAATTGATTGTGATGAGTAGATGCATCGTATTTTATAA